>CAYLPM010000715.1:0-2787 GCA_964385525.1 uncultured Gemmatimonadaceae bacterium | reverse complement strand
ACGTGCATCGGCCGAAGGTAGTCGCCGGTGAGAGCAAGGACTGGCGACGGAGAGACGCGTTCGTCTGGGTGACGCGCCGCAATCTCTGAGCACGGCCTGATACCCTGAGTGGCGCAGGGTTATCGACGAATACGACTCCGGCCGCGGGTGGAGGTATGGTGAATCGCGACATGACCACGCTCCTGCGATCAGTCGTGCGTGCAGCGCGTGGTCCGACTGCGCCTCGATCGGAACGACGAGACCTGACGCGCCTCTGGCCTCTCGCTCCTCGACGCGCAATAGTAGAGCCTCGCCCCTTCAGGAGCTTCGCGTGTCGTCAGACTCCGAGCACCTCGCCGCGGCTCTCGGTGACCGCTACCACCTCGAGCGGCAGCTCGGGTACGGCGTGGCGCCGCTCTACCTGGCCGAAGATCTCCGGAACCATCGCCGCGTGGTTGTGAAGATGCTGAGGTCCGACATCTCCGACATGCTCGATGGCAGCCGGTTTCTTCGCCAGATGGAGATCCTAGCAAGGCTCAGTCATCCCAACATTCTGCCGCTGTACGACTTCGGGAAGGCAGGGTACGACCTCTTCTTCGTGGTGCCCTACTTGGAGGAGAGCTCCCTGCGCGACTTGCTGGGTCGTGAGGGACGCCTTTCCGTCAGTGACACGGCGCGCATCGTTCGCCAGCTCGCCGATGGCCTCTCCCACGCTCACGACAGCGGGATCATCCATCGGGACATCAAGCCGGAGAACGTTCTGATGTCCGGCGGCCAGGCAGTGCTCGCCGACTTCGGGATCGCGTACGCCATCTTCACTTCGCACTCGGAGCGCCTGACGAAGGACATCCTGATCGGCACGCCGCTGTACATGAGCCCCGAGCAGATGTTCAGCGCGGGCGACGCGCGGTCGGACATCTATGCTCTCGGGTCCGTCGTGTACGAGATGCTGACGGGAGAGTCGCCGCATGGAGGCGACGCCATGAGGGCCGCGACGGCCAAGGCGACGGCCGCTGAGGTCCAACCGAATTGGGAGATGAACGGCGTCCGGGTGCCACCCGGCGTGCAGGCGGCGGTCCTGAAGGCGCTCGCGGCGGATCCCGCCCAGCGGTTCGCTTCAGCGCGCGAGTTCGCGGATGCCGTCGAAGGTGCGATCGCGGATCCACGACTGCGCGACGGTCCGGAGCGCGCCGGCTGGCGACGGCGCTTCTTTCCGCGATCGTCGTAGTTGCCGTGATGGGATTCGGCTCTGCTCCGGTGAACTCGGCGATCGTTCCCGGCGGCGTGGCTGCCAGGAATTGCGGCACCTGGATTTCTCGAGACCACGTATCAGGCGCCGGAGCGTGAGTGTGCGCTCCGGCCTTGACTCGGCCCCCGCGCCGAGCGTACGCTCGGCCACGCCACGTCGTTGCCATGCGATCGCTCGCCAGCCGATCCTCGTGAGAGCGATGACACGGGCAGAGTTCCGATGATGGCTCGCTGCGCGCCCGGGAGGTATGATGACTCGCGACATGCCGACACTCGCCGCAACACCCATCACTGCGGAGGAGCTCGCCCGGCTGTCCGTTCCCGGCAAGTCGCTCGAGCTCGTGCGCGGCCAGCTCGTGGTTCGGGAGCCGCCCGGAAGCTGGCACGGCATGGTGCAGGCGAACCTCACGCGAATCGTGGCCGACTTCGTCCATCGCCATGGCCTGGGCCTGGTGTTCGGCCAGGACACGGGCTTCCGGATTCGCACCGATCCCGACACGGTGCGAGGCGCCGATCTCGCGTTCGTGGCCTCGGAGCGTGCCGCGCTCATTCCGCGCCGGGGATATGCGGCGCTCTCGCCGGATCTGGTGGCGGAGATCCTGTCACCTGGCGACCGGCCGGGCGAGGTGCTCGTGAAGGTCGGCGACTGGCTCGATACGGGCACACGTCTCGTGTGGGTCATCGATGCCGATCGAGGCGAGGCCCGGGTGCACCGTGCCGATGGATCGCTCGCGATAGTCGCCGGCGACGGCGCGCTCGACGGTGAGGACGTCCTGCCCGGGCTGACCTGCCCACTTCGGGACGTGCTCGGCTGAGCGACAGACCGGCCAGACGACTACGACCCCCGCGTATTGCGCTCTGCAGCGCCCTTGACTCGGCCCGCGCGCCGAGCGTACGCTCGGCTGACTCCCCGCGGCGAACCGATGCGGCGCTCGGCAAGATGACGGAGCGATCCACCTCACCTGTTCGGCGGTAGATCGATTCAGAGCGGCGAGCCTGGATGACGTGATGCTCTGCTCCGGGAGGTATCGTGACTCGCGACATGACCACCATCGCTCCCACGCCGATGACCGCCGAGGAGCTCGCTCGGCTGTCGATTCCGGACAAGTCGGTGGAGCTGGTGCGCGGCCAACTGGTGGTGCGCGAGCCGCCGGGCACCCGCCATGGGGATCTCGCCGGCCGGCTGTACCTTCGCGTCGCCAACTTCGTCGAGGAACACGAGCTCGGCGTCACCTATCCGCAGGACACCGGTTTCCGGATCCGCTCCGACCCCGACACCATGCGGGCGCCCGACGTGGCCTTCGTCGCGCGCGAGCGCGTGCATCTGGTACCGCCGACGGGTTATGCTCCGCTCGCGCCCGATCTCGTGTCCGAGATTCTTTCGCCGGACGACCGGCCGGGCGAGGTGCTCGCGAAGGTCGCGGACTGGCGCGAGGCGGGGACGCGCCTGGTGTGGGTGGTCGATCCGCGCCGCGGTGAGGCTCACGTTCATCGTCTCGACGGGAGCCTCACGGTCGTCGGCGTCGACGGCGCGATCGACGGAGAGGACGTGCTCCCGGG
>CAYLPM010000714.1:0-6112 GCA_964385525.1 uncultured Gemmatimonadaceae bacterium | reverse complement strand
GACGGCACCCTCCTCACCGATGTCCACTCCCTCGTAGAGCGACTGCGCCGTACGCATCGTGCGCTTGGAGCCGAATCCGAGCTTCTTCGCGCCCTCCTGCTGAAGGGTGCTGGTCGTGAACGGCGCAGATGGGTTCTTGCGGCGCTCGCGGCGCTTGACCTCGGTCACCGTGAAGGCGCCGAGTGCATCCCTGACCGAGCGTCGTACGTCGGCCGAGGCCGCGCGCTTCGCGATCTCGCGCACGTCGTTCACGATCCGGTTCGCGACCTGCTCGTTCGGGATCTCGGTCTTCCTGCCGTCCACGGAATGCAGCTTGGCCGTGAAGCGCTGACGGTCCTTCTCGAGCGTCGCCTCGATCGACCAGTACTCGACGGGCGTGAATGCGCGGATCTCGCGCTCGCGCTCGACGATCAGCCGGAGCGCCACCGTCTGCACCCGGCCCGCCGAGAGTCCCTTCTTGACCGTCTTCCACAGCAGCGGGCTGGCCTTGTAGCCGACGAGCCGGTCGAGCACGCGCCGCGCCTGCTGGGCCTCGACCTTCTTCGAGTCGATCGTGCCCGCCTCATCGATAGCGCGACGGATCGCGTCCCGCGTGATCTCGTGGAAGAGCACGCGCCGGATCGGGGCGCCGCCCCGGCGCCGGATCTGCTCGGCGACATGCCACGCGATCGCCTCGCCCTCGCGGTCCGGGTCGGTGGCGAGGAAGATCTCCTTCGCGTCGCGCGCCGCACCCTTCAGATCCTCGAGCGTCTTTTCCTTGCCGGGGATCGTGACGTAGTGCGGCTCGAAGCCGTTGTCGACGTCGATGCCGAGCTTCTTGGCCGGCAAGTCGCGGATGTGCCCGACGGTGGCCCGCACGCGGAAGCCGCGGCCGAGGTACTTGCCGATCGTGCGCGCCTTGGCGGGCGACTCGACGATGACGAGCGACGTCGTGCCGGCTGGCGCGGGCGCGTCGTTCTCCTCGTCCGCGCGCGCGGCCCGCCGTGCCGCCGACCGCGCCACGGTCGACTCCATCGTGGGCGCTTTCCGGACGCCCGCCTTCCGGACGCCCTCCTTCCGGACGCCAGCCTTCCGGACGCCCGCCTTTCTGGCGCCCGCCTTCCTGGCGCCCGCCTTCCTGGTGCCCGCCTTCCTGGCGCCCGCCTCTTTCGCGATGGGCGTCTTCGCCGCGGTCTTGGCGCGCGTGGTGCGCCGGCTGCCGCTGGTCTTCTTCTTCGCTGCCATTCGCCTCAGTGGACCGTCGTCTGATCGCTCGCTGCGCCACCCTCGTCGTACCCCGCACCCTCCATCATCGCGCGCAGATCGTCGAGCGCGATGCGCCCGTCGATGTGCATCAGCGCCCGTTCGATGACGTACTCGAGCTCGGCCGCGTTGAGCACTCCGGCACCGCGGAGCGACACCAGGTGCCCCCAGGCATCCGGCGCGAACCGCGACTGCTCGTGCGGCCCGAGCACCCGAACGCTCGCCAGCGCGTCAGCGCGGGCGGCCTCCGCCGTCTCCGATATATCGGGGAAGAGGAGCGACAGGATCTCACCGATCTGCCGCCGGTCGAACCCTTGGGCCGACAGGTACGCCTCGACCTCATGGGGCGCGGCGCCCGAGGGGAACCGCTCCCGCAGCCGCGCGATCAGTGAGGTCATTCGATCATCCATCTCCAAACCTACCCGTGCCGCAAAGTGGCGGCAAGCTTCACTACTTCGTCGACAACTCGTTTCAGATCAACACCTTGTGTGTCGATCGTCCAATCCGCCGCTTCGTACAGCGGCTCCCGTTCGGTCAGGAGTCGACGCAGCTCGCCGAGCGGATCCGGACGGACGAGAAGGGGGCGGGTGGCCTTGTGAGGCCCCATTCGCTTGAGCGCGACCTCGGGCCGGACCTTGAGGTAAATGATACGCCCCGGCGGACGCAAAAGTGCCACCACGTCGCTATTTGCGATCCAACCCCCGCCCGGCGAGAGGATCATGTTGCCGAGCTCCCGCAGCTCCTCGGTGAGCGCGCGCTCACGCTCGCGAAAGTAGTGCTCACCGCGTTCGGCGAACAGCGCCGAAATCGTGGCGCCCTCCCGCCGCTCGATCTCCTTGTCGAAATCGAGGAACGTCCGGCCGAGGCGCTCGGCGGCCGCCGTCCCCACGGTCGACTTTCCGGCGCCCGGAAGTCCCACGAGGACCAGGTGCGGGACGCGCGGATCAGCCGCGGAGGCGTGCTGCGATGTGCGAAATGAATCCGTCATGATTCCGCCTGAGCTCGGCAAGCGAATCGCCGCCGAACTTCTCGAGGTAGGCCTGCGCGACGACGAACGCCGTCATCCCCTCCGCGATCACCCCCATGGCGGGCACGGCCGTGACGTCGCTCCGCTCGGCGACCGCCGCTGCCGCCTGGCCAGTCGCCAGATCGATGGTCGCGAGCGGGCGCATCAGCGTCGCGATCGGCTTCATGGCGGCGCGGAGGACGAGCGGCTCGCCGGTCGTGATCCCTCCCTCGAGACCACCCGCCCGGTTCGTCCGCCGCCGCACGTTTCCCGTGGCGGAACGACCGTCCGCGAGCTCGATCTCATCGTGAACCTCGGAGCCGCGGCGTCGCGCGCTCTCGAAGCCGAGCCCGATCTCGACGCCCTTCACCGCGGGGATCGACATCAGGGCCGCGGCGAGCCGGCCGTCGAGCTTGCGGTCCCAGCTCACGTGCGAGCCGAGGCCGACCGGAACGCCGTGCGCGACCACCTCGCAGATCCCGCCGAGCGTGTTCCCGTTCTTCTTCGCGTCATCGATGCGCGCGATCATCTCCCGCTCGGCGTCCTTGTCCAGCGTGCGGAGCGGCGATGCGTCGGCGGCGGCGTTGAGATCCTCCGGGAGCGGGTCGGGGATGCGCGCATCGACGCCGCCAAGGTGCACGAGATGGCTTCCGATGCGGATGCCGAACTCGGCCAACAGACGACGGCACACTGCCGCCGCGGCGACGCGCGCGGTCGTCTCGCGCGCCGAGGCGCGCTCGAGGATGTCGCGGCCATCGGCGCGGTCGTACTTGAGCATCCCGGAGAGGTCGGCGTGGCCGGGCCGGGGCCGCGTGACGGCGCGTTTGCGCGGAGCGGGATCCGGATCGCGCCGAGCGGAGTCCATGATCTCTTCCCAGTTCTTCCAGTCGCGGTTGCGGATTAGCATCGCGATCGGAGAGCCGAGTGTCTCGCCGGCGCGGACGCCGGAGAGAAACTCGATGGCATCCTGCTCGATCTGCATCCGGCGGCCACGTCCGTAGCCCTGCTGGCGCCGGCGCAGCTCGACGTCGACGTCGTCGGCCGTGAGCGGGAGCCCCGCGGGGATTCCCTCGAGGATGCTGACGAGTGCGCGGCCGTGAGATTCGCCGGCGGTGGTGATCCGAAGCATGGGTCTCCAACGGCACGAGCCCGGCTGAGGTGGGCCGGGCTCGTGCGAGCGTGCGTCCTGCGCGGGGCAGAGGCCCATAGCCGGCCGGCTACGGGCAGGGCGTGTCGTCGTTGTCGATGTCGCAGCGACGGACATTGATGACGACCATTCCGTTCGGCGTCAAGGCAAAGAGCTTCACGGCCAACTCGGGATCGGCCAGGGCCTCCGCGGCGGTCGGCAGCACGGCCCGGATCGCGCCGGTCACGTTGTGCTTGAGCGGGAGGGTACCGCGCTGGCGGAAGAAGTAGGTATCGAGGATGGCGATGGTCGTGTCGCCCTCGGCCACGAAGCCACTGCGGTGAAGCGGATCGGCCATGTTGCCAGCCGAGTTGTGCTCGGGGTGGAACACGATGCCCGCGCCGCCGCCCATGTTGACCGTGCCCTGGAGGCGCAGCGCGGTGTCGCCGAAGAACGCGCCGACGCCGTGCACGCCCAGCATGCTGCTGTTCTTGTTGAGCGCGACGCCGAAGACCTGGTCGGAGGCGTTGTTGGTCAGGTCGACGACTTCGACGCCGTCCGAGTACGTCGCCTGGAAGGGATCCGTTCCCAGCGTATCCTTGACGAGGATCACACGGCCCGGCCGGTTGGTCGCGCCCTCACCGAACGCCAGCCAGCGAAGGTCGCCGCCGACGGCGATGAAGGTGGTGTCCGTGAGGGCCAGTGAGCCGACGCTCAGATCCCTCGGTGCCTCGACGTCGGCGCCCGCGGCACGGAGCGCCGCTACCGCGACCTCGACGCTCGTGTTCGTCTCGCACATCATCGCCGCCTGCGAGCGCCCGAAGGGGTGGTCGCAGATCGTGATGATGTCGGGATCGCTCGTCGACGCGCCCTTGGTGACCGAGACGCCGTCGGAGTTGAGGATCACGTACTTGCCCTGCTGGAACCCGCCGTACTGCCAGACCTGGCGGATCGCCACGGTGTCGACACGGATCCCGGTTCCGAAGGCGATCGGCTCCGGATCGACTCGCCGGATCGTGCCCGGCTGCGCGGCGGACGTCGGGCGCGTGGAATAGTAGAGGTTGCCGTTCTGCGACTGGCCGACGAACTGCGGCCGGTCGGAGTAGTCGATCGCCGGCGCGAGCGTGTAGCGAATGATGCCCGTCGACTGATCCTGCGAGTAGGCCACGTCGAACGTGATGGTGTTCGGCGTGTTGATGCGGCGCACTTCCACCCGGCTCGCGAGACTGACGACGCTGATGTTCGTGCCGCCGGAGTTCGCGACGAGGAGCTGCGTGCCGCTGGTGTCGAGGGCCATGCCCCACGGCTGCGCCCCGACGCGGACGAGCGAGCCGTCGAAGCGTGCGAGCGCGGACTTCCAGACGTCGAGCTGGTTGTGCGTCAGGTTGGAAACGAAGACGTCGTGCGTGGCGGGATCCACCGCGATGTCGGCGCCGGATCCGCCCATTGGCAGCAGGTGGGTCTGGCCGAACACGAGGCGGGTCGTATCGAGACGCGCCGCGATGGGATCCGGCTCCGGATCCGTGAGATTGGTCGCTGGAATCGAGTAGCCGCGGTTGCCGAGCGAGTCATCGGCGTACGACATCAGCACGACGCGCTCGCCGCGGTACTTGGTCAGACTGTCCACCCACAGGCCGCCGGCGTCCCGAAGACTGAGCCGCACGGTGGTGTCGCTCGGCCATGGGGCGGTGAGCGCCCGCTCGGCGGTCGCGATCACCGAGCCCGTGCGAAGCGAACGCAGCGTGTAGCCGACGCGATTGACGCGGCTCCGGTCGGTGGCACGAATGGCGACGGAGTCCGGCAGCTCGACGCGCTTCGCCAGCGTCTGATAGACGTACGGCGGCACCGTGTCGGTGGTCGTCGCGCTAATGAGGATCGTCCGGGTCGGACCGACGCCGCTCTGATTCGTGAGATCGGTAGCCCGGGGCGAGATCAGGATCGTGGTGCCGATCATGGCCGCATCCGGAATGGTGAATCGGTGGACCACTCGCAGCGTATCCTGACGCGACGGCGGAGCGGTGTCGCGGACCACGCTCGGGAAGCCCGTTCCGGCGAGGGTATAGCCCAGGGTCCGCACTCCATCCTGGTCGGTCGCGAAGAGCTCGATCGTGATCTCCTCGCCGCGAGCGCGCTCCTCGTTGTCGTTGGGGCGGATCACCTCGACCTTGGGACCGGACACGCGGCGCGCCGTCTTCGTGACGATCGCGATGTTCCCGGCGCGATCGACGATCGTGGAGATGAAGTACACCACCGTATCCGTCACCGGTGCGCCGGCGATCGGGACCATCAGGCGGCGGATGGTGGTGTCCGTGAGCGTGACGCCCGCCGGCACGGCGTACGACGCGCTCGAGTACAACGGGACGCTGTCCACCGGCCCGAGGTCCGGGTTGCCGCGCAGGGCGACGGCGCGGATCTGGACCGACGAGAGCGCGAGATTGTCGCTGAGGACGTTCTCGATGATCACGCTGTCGGCGACGAGGATCGTGTCGCGCGGCTGGAATTGAGTGTTGAGCACACGCATGACGGACGTCGGGCTGATCGTGTCCTGCACGAAGATGCCGACCAGCAGTGAGAACCCCCGCTGGCCCGACAGGTCGTCGGCGAAGCCGCGGATGAAGTACCGGCCCGGCGGCATCGTCGGGGGGATCTGCACGGGAAGCCGGCGCGTGGCCGTCGCCGCCGTCGGGACCACCTGAATGGAGTCGCCACCCATCGGCGTCGAGGACGCCGTCAGGATG
>CAYLPM010000713.1:0-4204 GCA_964385525.1 uncultured Gemmatimonadaceae bacterium | reverse complement strand
TCATGCCCCGTCGCAGTGACCTTCAGCGCATCCTGATCATCGGCTCCGGCCCGATCATCATCGGCCAGGCGGCGGAGTTCGACTACTCCGGCACGCAAGCCGTCAAGGCGCTGAAGGAGGAAGGCTACGACGTCATTCTCGTGAACTCGAATCCGGCGACGATCATGACCGACCCGGAGATCGCCGACCGCACGTACGTCGAGCCGGTGACACCAGAGTTCGTCGAGATGATCATCGCCAAGGAGCGGCCGGACGCGCTCCTGCCGACCATGGGGGGACAGACGGCCCTCAACGTGGCCATGGCGCTCAGCGAACGCGGCGTGCTCGACAAGTACGGCGTGGAGCTGATCGGCGCCAACGCGCGCGCGATCAACATTGCCGAGGATCGCGAGCAGTTCGCCGACGCGATGCGCCGCATCGGCCTCGCCGTGCCGACCGGCGGCATCGCGCGTTCGTGGGACGATGCGCTCGTCGTGCTCGAGCAGACCGGGTTTCCGGCGATCGTGCGGCCGTCGTTCACGCTTGGCGGCACCGGGGGCGGGATCGCCTACAACCGGACGGAGTTCGAGGCGATCGTGCGCCGTGGGCTCGACCTGTCGCCCGTCGGCCAGGTGCTGATCGAGCGGAGCGTGATCGGGTGGAAGGAGTTCGAGCTCGAGGTCATGCGCGATCACGAGGACAACGTCGTGATCGTCTGCTCGATCGAGAACCTCGATCCGATGGGCGTACACACGGGAGATTCGATCACCGTCGCGCCGGCGATGACCCTCACCGATCGCGAGTACCAGCTCATGCGCGATGCCGCCGTCGCCGTGATCCGCGAAGTCGGCGTCGATGCCGGTGGCTGCAACATCCAGTTCGCGATCAACCCGCAGGATGGCGAGATGCTCGTCATCGAGATGAATCCGCGGGTGTCGCGCTCCTCGGCGCTCGCGTCGAAGGCGACCGGCTTCCCGATCGCGCGAATCGGGACCAAGCTGGCCGTCGGCTACCGGCTGGATGAGCTCCCGAACGACATCACGAAGCAGACGCCCGCGTCCTTCGAGCCCGTGCTCGACTACGTGGTCGTCAAGTGTCCGCGGTTCGCGTTCGAGAAATTCCCCGGGGCCAATCCGTACCTCACGACGCAGATGAAGTCCGTCGGCGAATCGATGGCGATCGGAAGGACGTTCAAGGAGGCGTTCCAGAAGGGGCTGCGGGCGCTCGAAATCGGCCGAGCCGGATGGTGCATCAGCTCGCGGCCGATCGACGACCGGCTCCCGGACGAGAGCCTCGAGTCCCTGCGCGGCGCGCTGCGACAGCCGACGCCCGAGCGCATCTTCCAGCTCAAGCGCGCCATGGAGGCGGGCTTCTCGATCGATTCGCTCAACGAGCTCACCGGCATCGATCCCTGGTTCCTGCACCAGATGCAGGAGCTGATCGCGGCGGAGCGGCAGTTCGTGGCGACGCCGAAGCCGGACGCGGCGGCGATCCGCGAGATGAAGCGCATGGGCTTCTCCGATCGGCAGCTCGCCGATCTGCGGGGCGAGACGGAGGCGGAGGCGCGCTCCCGCCGCCACGCCCTCGGCATCCGCCCCGCCTACAAAATGGTGGACACCTGCGCGGGCGAGTTCCCGGCTGCCACGCCCTACCTCTACGGCAGCTACGACGAGGAGAGCGAGGCGCCCCGCAGCGGGCGGCGGTCGGTCGTGATCCTCGGCAGTGGACCGAATCGCATCGGGCAGGGCGTGGAGTTCGACTACTGCTGCGTGCGCGCCGCGCTCGCGCTGCGCGAGCGGGGAATCGAGACGATCATGATCAACTCGAATCCCGAGACCGTCTCGACCGATTTCGACATCTCCGACAAGCTGTACTTCGAGCCGCTGACGCTCGAGGACGTGCTCGAGATCGTCGAGCGGGAGCAGCCCGAGGGGGTGATCGTCCAGCTCGGCGGACAGACGCCGCTCAAGCTCACGCGCGCGCTCGAGGCGGCCGGCGTTCGCATCCTCGGCACGTCCCCCGATGCGATCGACATCGCCGAGGACCGGGAGCGCTTCGAGGCGATCGCGCGCCGGCTCGGAATCACCCAACCGCCGAACGGGACGGCCACCAGCATCGACCAGGCGGTGGTGGTGGCCGAGCGCATCGGCTATCCGGTGCTCGTGCGGCCGTCGTACGTGCTGGGCGGGCGGGCTATGATGATCGTGTACGACGAGTCTTCGCTGCGGGAGTACTTCGACCAGGCGGCGCGCGTCTCCGAGGAGCGACCGGTCCTCATCGACCGGTTCCTCGAGGATGCGTACGAGGCGGACGTGGATGCGCTGAGCGACGGGACGGACGTCGTGATCGGCGGCGTGATGCAGCACATCGAGGATGCCGGCATCCACTCCGGCGACTCTGCCTGCGTGCTCCCGCCGTACCTGATCGGCGAGCGCGACCTGCGGACGATGCGCGAGCACACCGTCGCGATGGCGAAGGCGCTGGGCGTCGTGGGCCTGATCAACGTGCAGTTCGCGGTCAAGGACGGGATCGTCTACGTGCTGGAGGTGAACCCCCGCGCGAGTCGCACGATCCCGTTCGTCTCGAAGAGCATCGGCGTCCCTCTGGCCTCGCTGGCCGCGCGCGCGATGATGGGCGAGACGCTCGGCGAGCTGGGGTTCACGGAAGAGATCATCCCGCCCTACGTCACCGTCAAGGAGGCGGTGTTCCCGTTCAACAAGTTCCGGGAGACGGACCCGATTCTCGGACCCGAGATGCGCTCGACGGGAGAGGTGATGGGGCTCGCCGACTCGTTCGGCGCCGCGTTCGCGAAATCGCAGCTCGCCGCGGACAACGGCCTCCCGCTCTCGGGCGTGATCATGATCACCGTGAACGAGCACGACAAGCCCTCGGTGACACCGATCGCACGACGCTTCCAGGAGATGGGCTTCCGGATCCTGGCCACCGAGGGGACGGCGCGGTTCCTGCGCGGACGCGGCATTCCGTGCACGAAGATCCTGAAGGTGCACGAAGGCCGGCCGCACGCGGTCGACTACATCGTGAACGGCGAGATCCACCTCTTGATCAACACGCCACTCGGCAAGCATGCGCAGCGGGACGACTACACCCTGCGCCAGGCCGCCATCGAGCATCGCGTCCCCTACACGACGACGCTGTCGGCCGCGAGCGCGGCGTGCGACGCCGTGCTCGCGCTGCGGTCCCGGCAACCCGAAGTCCGCTCGCTGCAGGAGTGGCACGCGTTGCTGCGCACTGCGCTGGTGGACTGAGCGTCACCTCGCCGTCCCCACGCTCGATCCCACACCAGACCCCTGCACGCCATGCCCGTTCCTCTGCTCGATCTGCGCGCGCAGTACGCCGCGTTGCGAGACTCGATGACCCGCGCCCTCCTCGAGCACGTGGAGACTCAGCAGTTCATTCTCGGCGAGCCCGTCGACGCGCTCGAGCGCGAGGTGGCGGAGCTCTCGCGGACGCGCTTCGCCGTCGGATGCGCCAGCGGGACCGACGCGCTGCTGCTCGCCCTCCGCGCGCTCGACATCGGCGCCGGCGATGAGGTCGTGACGACGCCCTTCACCTTCTTCGCTACGGCCGGCGCGATCCACAACGTGGGCGCCCGGCCGGTGTTCGCGGACATCGACGACGCGACCTTCAACCTGGATCCAGTCCTGGCGGCCGAGGCCGTCACGCCGCGCACCAAAGCCGTCATCCCCGTCGATCTCTTCGGGCAGATCGCGGCGATCGAGCAGTTCCGTGCGCACCTCCCCGAACTGCCGATCATCGAGGACGCGGCGCAGTCGATCGGCGCCCGGCGGAAGGTCGAGGGCTCGTGGACCGTCGCCGGCGAGCGGGCGACGATGGGAACGCTCAGCTTCTTTCCGTCGAAGAACCTGGGGGGGTACGGCGACGGGGGAATGGTGTTGACGCAGGACGGCGCGCTGGCCGAGCGCTTGCGCCGCCTGCGCGTGCACGGAGGCATGCGCCAGTACCATCACGAGGAGGTCGGCTACAACAGCCGGCTCGACGCGTTGCAGGCGGTCGTGCTGCGCGCCAAGCTTCCGCATCTGAGCGCCTGGAGTGCCGCGCGGCGCGAGCACGCGCGCTACTACGACGCGGCCTTCGCGGACGTGCCCGAGGTGCGGACACCGGTGATCGATCCGGCCAACGAGTGCATCTACAATCAGTACACGCTGCGCGTGCCGCGGCGCGATGCCCTGCAGCAGGCACTCCG
>CAYLPM010000712.1:0-8690 GCA_964385525.1 uncultured Gemmatimonadaceae bacterium | reverse complement strand
GATGCGCTACGCCGGACCGGGGTCGATTCCGAAGATCGATTATGCCCGGTTTCTCGCGGCGTCGCTGACTTATTTCTCGCACCACCAGCGCGACCGCGTGGGGATGGTGACGTTCGATCAGGACGTGATCGAGTACGTGCCGCCGTCGGCCAAGCACCTGAACGTCGTCCTGCACACCCTCGACCGGATGAAACCGGGCGCCAAGGGCGAGCTCGAGGCGCCCTTGCGCAAGATCGCGGAGTCCATCCGGCGCCGGAGCATCATCGTGCTGATCTCCGATCTCTACCACGAGCCGGAGCAGGTGCTGCGGGCGATCTCGCACCTCAAGGGCAAGGGGAACGACCTCCTCGTCTTTCACATCCTGGACAAGGCGGAGCTCGAGTTTCCGTTCGACGAGGCGTCGCAGTTCGAGGACATCGAGAGCGGGGAGCGGCTCCCCGTGATCCCCCAGTACCTCCGCGTCCAGTACCGCACGCTGATCGAGCAGCACATCAACTCGCTGTCGCAGCTCCTCGGCCGCAACCGGATCGACTACTCGCTGTTCGACACGTCGAAGCCGCTCGACGATGCGCTGTTCACCTATCTGTCCAACCGCCAGCGGATGATGCGGGTGCGCTAGATGAGCTTCCTGACTCCCTGGTTCCTCGCCGGACTCGCGGCGCTGGCCGTGCCGATCCTCGTGCATCTCATCCACAAGGAGCGGAAGGACGTCATCACGTTTCCGTCGTTGATGTTCATCCAGCGCATTCCCTACAAGTCGGTCCGTCGGAATCAGATCCGACACTGGGCGCTGTTCTTTCTCCGCTGTGCCGCGTTGATCCTCCTCGTCGCGGCGTTCGCGCGCCCGCTGTTCGACCGCGGCAACGCCACGCCGACAGTGGACGTGAATGGCGCTCGCGAGGTGGTGATCCTCCTCGACCGTTCGTACAGCATGGGGTACGAGGACCGGTGGGACCGCGCGCGCGCCTCGGCGCGCGAGACGGTCGACGGACTTGGCCCACAGGACCGGGCAACGCTCGTCGTCTTCGCCGAGCGCGCCGAGGCGGTGACGAGTCCGAGCGCGGATCCCACGGCGGTGCGCGCCGCGGTGGGGGCGGCGCGCCTCGGCTCCGGGCGCACCCGGTACGGCCCGGCGCTCAAGCTCGCCGAGGGGATTCTCGAGGAGTCCACACTCCCTCGCCGCGAGGTCGTGCTGATCACCGACTTCCAGCGTGTCGGCTGGGAAGGGGACGATGACGACGTTCGGCTGCCCGACCGCACGACGCTGACGCACGTCGATCTCTCCGCGGAGGAGACGGCGAACACGGCCGTGACGAGTGTGATCCTCACACGCGACTATACCGGTGAGCGCGAGCGCGTCGCCGCCGCCGCTCGGCTCACGAACACCGGCGAGGAGGAGCGGACGGTCGACGTCGCGCTGGAGCTCAACGGCCGCCAGCTCGAGCGCAAATCCGTCACGCTTCGACCCAACGGAGCATCGACCGTCGCGTTCGAGGGCTTCGCCCTGCCGGCGGGGATTTCGCGAGGCACCGTGCGCGCGGGTGACGACGGGCTCGCGCGGGACAACGTCTTCCACTTCGTTCTCTCGGCCGGGCAGGCGCTGACCGTGCTCGTCGTCGAGCAACCCAATGCGCCGGCGTCCCGGAGTCTCTACCTGCGCCGCGCGCTCGCGATCGGAGATCGTCCGCCGGTGCGTGTGGAGGTGAAGAAGTCGAACGCCATCTCCCCGGCCGACCTTCAGGGGCGCGCGCTCGTGGTGCTCAATGACGTCGCGTTCCCTGGCGGCGCGCTGGGGCGCGCGTTGCGCGACTTCGTGAACCGTGGCGGCGGCGTGTTGATCGCACTCGGCGAGGCTGCGTCGCCGAATGCCTTCGGCGAGGGCACGTCGGATCTCATCCCGGGGACGATCGGAGCGATCGTCGACCGCACCGGCGACCGCGGCGCGACGCTGGCTTTCCTCGACTACGCGCACCCGGCCTTCGAGCTCTTCTCGGCTCCCCGCAGCGGGGACTTCTCCTCGGCACGGTTCTACCGGTATCGCACTCTGACCCCGCAGGGAACCGACCGCGTGCTCGCGCGCTTCGACGATGGCGGGATCGCGCTGGCCGAGCGGCAGGTAGGCAATGGAAGGGTGCTGGTCTGGGCGTCGACCCTCGACAATTTCTGGAGCGACCTGGCGGTCCAGCCGGTGTACCTTCCGCTGGTGCACCAGATGGCGAAACATGCGTCTGGATTTGCGGAAGCGCGGCCCTGGGTTACGGTAGGGCAGGTGGTGGACGTCTCTCCTGAAGCGGAGGGGGCTGGCGCCGCGTCCCGCGGCGCGGCGACCGAACTGGTGCTGGAGGCCCCGTCGGGCGAGAGCCGCCGGATCGCGGCAGACTCGTCGGGGTTGCTCGAGCTCGGCGAACAGGGGTTCTATCAGGTGCGGCGGATCGGCGCGCGACCGGGAGCGGACCGGCGCGTGATCGCGGTGAATCTCGATCTGGCCGAGTCGGATCTTTCGGCGATCGATCCGCAGGAGATGATCGCCGCGGTCTCGCGGCGCGAGGCGGGTGCCGCGGCCGACGCGGCGCTCTTGACACTGACGCCGGTGGAGCGTGAGCGCCGGCAGTCGATGTGGTGGTTCCTTCTCGCCGCGGCGCTCGTCGCGCTGGGCGCGGAGACCGTGCTGTCGAACCGGCTGTCCCGGGTTCCCATGGCGGGGACCTGAACCAGAGGAAGGAGAGCGATCCATGCTGAGCCCGCGAATGCGCTTCGGTGCGGCACGTGGTGAGAGTGAGGTCGGGGGTGGGCGAGAGGAACTGCTCCGGATCGTCCGGCAGGTGCGCAACCGCTGGCGCCTGAGACTGCTCGTGCGCGGAGCGGCGATCGTGCTCGGCGCGGGGCTCCTCGCGGTGCTGATCACCGTTTACGGACTGGAGCGCTTCCGCTTCGATCCGGCGGCGATCATCGCGGCGCGCGTGGTCGCGTATCTGACGCTGATCGCGCTCGCGGTGCGCTTCCTCGTGCTGCCGATGCGGCGCAAGGTCTCCGATACCGACGTCGCGCTCTACGTGGAGGAGCACGAGCCGACGCTCCAGGCGTCGGTGCTCACGGCGGTCGAGCTCGAGGGACAGGCTCCGCGTCGCCAGACCGAACGCTCAGAGGCGCTCACGCGCCGGGTCGTGGAACTGGCGCTGGCACGCACGCGCGCGGTGGAGGGCGGCCGCCGCATCGAACGGCGCGCACTGGGCCAGAACGGCGCCCTCCTCGGCGCGGCTGTGGCCGCGGCCGTGCTGGTTCTGCTTCTCGGGCCGGGCTACGTGCGGCATGGCGCCCGCTCGATCTTCGTCCCGTGGGGCACAGCGAGCGCCGCGAGTCCGTACGCGGTGGATGTCGAGCCGGGACACATCACGATCGCGCGCGGTGCGGACCAGCAGGTCGGTGCCCGCCTCCGCGGCTTCAACTCGGAGCGCGTCGAGCTCGTGTTCCGGCGGGGCGAGTCGGAGAGCTGGGAACGCGTGGAGATGATGACCGAGATCGACACCGGAGCGTATCTCTTCCGACTCTTCGACGTCGAACAGCCGGTCGAGTACTACGTCGAGTCGAACGGGGTGCGGTCGGAGATGTTCCGCATCGACGTCGCGGATCTTCCGTTCGTGCAGCGCGTGGACCTCGAGTATCGCTTCCCGGCGTACACCGGGATGTCGCCGCAGATGCTGGAAGAAACGGGAGACATCGCGGCGATCAAGGGAACGAGCGTGATCGTGAAGGCGACGCCGACCATGGCGGTGACCGGCGGCCGGATCGCGATCGAGGGTCTCGAGCCGATCGCGATGACGCTCGCCGAGGACGGCTCGCTCACCGGCACGATCGTCGTGGACAAGCCGGGCTACTACAAGATCGACCTGGCCGGTGCGGACGGGACGTATCGCCCTTCGTCCGTTGACTACGTCATCGACGTGCTGAACGATCAGCCGCCCACCGTGCGCTTCACGAAGCCCGGACGCGATACCAAAGTCACGTCCGTGGATGAGGTGTTCACCGAGATCCGCGCCGAAGACGACTACGGGATTCGACGCGCGGAGCTCGTGTACTCGGTAAACGGCGGGCCCGAGCAAACGATTCCGCTGCTCGCCTCGGGCGGCAGCGCGACCAGGGAGCTCACGGCTGGGCACACGTTCTTCCTCGAGGAGCTCTCCCTCGAGCCGGGCGACCTGGTGTCGTACTACGCGCGCGTCCACGACAACGACCGGGTGAGCGGCTCTCGCACCGCGGCGACCGACATCTACTTCCTCGACATCCGTCCTTTCGGCCAGACGTATCGGCAGCAGCAGGGTGGAGGAGGCGGGGGTGGAGGCGGAGGCGGTGGCGGGAACGAAGATCCCAGCGTCCTCTCGCAGCAGCAGCGCGACATCGTGGCAGCGACGTTCAAGATGGTGCGCGACAAGGCGCAGTACGACGACAAGGCGTACGCGGAGAATCTGACGACGCTCGCGTTGGCGCAGGGCCGGCTACGTGAGCGCGTCGCGGAGCTCGCGCAGCGCATGCGCGAGCGCGGGGTCACGTCGATGGATACGACGTTCGCGCTGATCGCCGACCTGCTGCCCAAGGCGGCGGAGGAGATGGAGGCGGCCGAGGGAGAGCTCGGCAAGCGGCGCGCGCAGGAGGCATTGCCTCCGGAACAGCGGGCGCTGCAGCTGCTCCAGCGAGCAGAGGCGGCGTACCGGGAAGTGATGGTGCAGATGGGCCAGCAGGGCGGCGGGGGCGGTGGTGGCGGCCAGCAGCAACAGCGCCCGGAAGACCTCGCCGACCTGTTCGAGCTCGAGGTGGACCGGCTGCGCAATCAATACGAGAGCGTACAGAGCGGCGAGCAGCAGCAGCAGCAGAGCCAGCAGGTGGACGAACTCATGGAGCGACTGCGGGAGCTCGCGGCGCGCCAGCAGCAGGAGAACGAGCGGGCGCGCGAGCGTGCCAACCAGTTGCGGCAGCAGACGGGCGGCGCGGCGGGCGGTGGCGGCGGCAGTCAGCGAGAGCTGGCACAACAGACGGAGGAGGCGGCCCGGCAGCTCGAGCGGCTCGCGCGCGAGCAGCAGTCGCAGGAGCTGGCCGATGCGGCGCGCCGCCTTCAGGAATCGGCGGAAGCCATGCGCCGGTCCGCCGCGGCGGGTGGTGACCGCAGTTCGGCCGAGGCCGCGGCGGCGCTCGAGCGTCTGGAGGAAGCGCGACGACTGTTGGATCAGGACCGGACGCAGCGCGTGCAGAGTGGTGCCGAGGATGCGTTGCGACGGGCGCAGCAGCTCCAGGAGCGGCAACGAGAGATCGCGAGCGACGTCGAGCAGCTCGGGCAGGGCGCGGATCGAGGTGCGCAGGCTCGAGAGATCATGGAGCAGAAGGACGAACTGACCCGCGACGTGCAGGAGCTCCAGCAGCAGCTCGACCGCATGGCGCGCGAGTCACAGCGGGAACAGCCCCAGGCCTCGCGCAGCCTGCGCGAGGGCGCGAGCTCGATTCGCGAGAATCAGGTGGCGGAGAAGATCCTGTACGGCAAGGATCTGATCAATCGCCGCGCGAGCCCGGATCAGATGCGGAATCTCGAGGAGTCGATCGGGCAGAATCTCGAGGAGCTGCGCGAGCACATCGCCGAAGCGACGCAGAACACGGGACCGTCGGCCGAGCAGCGACTCGGTCAGACGCTCGAGGACACGCGCGATCTGGTGCGGGGTCTGGAGTCGCTCGAGGAGCGGATGAACGAGCGCGCGCAGCAGGGGGGGAGCGAGCGTCGACTGGGACAGGGCCAGGATGCGCAGGGACAGGAGAACCGACAGGGCCAGGGGCAGCAGCAGCAGGGTGAGCAGCAGCAGGGCCAGCAGGGCCAGCAGGGGCAGCAGGGGCAGGGCGAACAGGGCCAGCAGGGGCAGGGCCAGCAAGGCCAGCAGGGGCAAGGCCAGGGTCAGCAGGGCCAGCAGGGGCAAGGCCAACAGGGGCAAGGCCAGCAGGGCCAGGGCCAAGGCCAGGGAGAGGGCCAGCAGCAGGGAGGGCAGGGCCAGGGCCAGGGTGGCCGTCTCGATGGCGAGCAGCGTTCGGGGCAAGCGGGGGGAGGTCGCGGCAACCAGTCTGGCGGCAGCGATCGGGCCGGGCCAGGCGGAGCGCCGTACGGTGGGCGATACTCGCCCGAGGAGGTTCGGCAGTACGCGCGTGAGTACCGCGAGCGCCGGCAGGAAGCCGAGGGGATTCGGCGCGAGCTGCAGCGCGAGGGGCAGGACGTCGGGGAGCTCGATCGCATGATCCAGCAGATGCGGCAGCTCGAGAATCCGGAGACGTTCGGTGATCCCGAGTCGGCGCGCCGGCTGCAGAGCGCCGTCGTGGAGGGTCTCAAGACGTACGAGTACACGCTGCGCCGGCGCATCGAGGGCCCGGATCGGGAGAAGCTCTTCCTGGGCGGGAACGATGACGTACCGACAGGATTCCGGCAGCTCGTGGAGGAGTACTATCGTTCGCTATCGAACCGACCGCCACAGTAACGAAAAAGTTCGGCACCCGGCTCGGCGAACGGGGTAGGACGCGTCTGGCGCAGCACTCGCATTGACCGGTTGCTGCGCCATTCGTCGTTCGTCGTTCGCCAGGAGCTCCCGCGCGACCGCCGTCGGAACCCGGCGAGCGCGCCTTCAACCATCGCTCGCGTCGGGGCTCTGCGCTCCGCGAATGAGGGCCGCATGCCACCTCGCGCGTTCGCTCGTTTCATACCGCTCGCGCTGATCGCGATTTCGGCGTGTCGTGACGGCGCCGGCCCGCGGGAGCCGGATAGCGTCGAGAAGGTCTCGGGCGATGGGCAGCAGACCTTCGCCGGCGCGACGCTCCCGAACCCGATCGTCGTGCGAGTGCGCGGCACCGATGGGCAGCCGCTTGGCGGTGTCCGCATCGCGTGGGACGTCCTTGCGGGCGACGGCGAGATCTCGCCGGCCTTCTCGACGACCAACGCGAGCGGGATCGCGGAGGCCGAGTGGACGCTCGGCACCGACGCGGGCAGCCATGAGGCGACGGCGACCGTCACATCCCTGGACCCGGCCCGCTTCCTCGCGTCGACCTTCGCGCCACCCGACTGCTTCGAGGCGCCTCAGTCCCTGACACTCGGCACGACACTCACGCTCAGCGGCGCGCAGGCCAGCGAGATGTGCGTGAGCGCCGGCGCGGGCGGCGGCGAATACGTCGCGATCGTGCATCACGGCGGCGCCTCGACGGACACGCTTAGTCTGCAGGCACACGGTGCGTTTCAGGGCGCGTTCGCCGACCTGGCCGACGTCAGCGCATCGCTCTCGGTGGGCGCGTCGCAGCATCTGGGCGCGCCGCCGGTGCGCGTCGAAGGCATGGAACATCGGCGCGATGATCGCTTCCACCTGGCGCTCCGCCGGCGGGAGCGTGCCCTGGCGCCGATGATTCCGGTGGCGCGCGCCGTGCTCGAGGAGCGGGGTCAGCTGGGCGGGATCACGCCGAGGCTGGCGATCGGCACCCAGAATCCCCTGGTGGGGGATCTCGTCACGATCAACGCGCAGTCGCGCTTCTCCTGCACGAACCCGATCAACAAGCAGGGGCGCATCGCGGCGGTCTCCAATAGGGCGATCATCGTGCACGACACGGAGAACCCCGCCGGCGGCTTCTCGGATGCCGAGTATCAGTCGATGGCGCTGACGTTCGACACGCTGATCGATCCCCTGGCGGTGCAGAACTTCGGTGAGCCATCGGACATCGATGTGAACGACAGGGCGTTCATTTTCTACACGAACGAAGTGAACAAGCTGACGGAGCGCGGGTCGGGCAGCTACGTCGGCGGATTCTACTTCGTGCGCGATCTGTTCCCGAAGGTGGCGACGCAGCAGTTGCAGGGCTGCGCGGCGAGCAACGAGGCCGAGGTCTTCTACATGCTCGTCCCCGACCCCGAGGGCGACGTCAGCGATGCGCGGAGCAAGGAATTCGTGCTCCGCGTGACCCTCGGTACGATCGCGCACGAGTATCAGCACCTCATCAACGCCTCGCGACGCATTTTCGAGAACGACGCGGACGACTTCGAGACGACCTGGATGGATGAGGGCCTGTCGCACATCGCCGAGGAGTTGACGTTCTACGAGAGTGCCGGGCTCGGGCCCGAAAGCAATCTCGATCTCGAGGACCTGCGGGCCACCGCTCCCGTGCTCGAGGCATTCAACCGCTTCGGCATCAACAATTTCTTCCGGTTCGAGCACTTTCTGGAAGAGCCCTCGTCGAACTCGCCCTACAATGTCGACGACGAGCTCTCGACGCGCGGCGCCGCCTGGCACTTCCTGCGCTACGCCGCGGACCGCCTCGGTGGGGACGAGCGGGACTTCTGGTTCGACCTGGTGAACAGCCAGACGTGGGGCATCACGAATCTCGAGAACGCGCTCGGCAGCGGATCGCTTCCCTGGTTCCGCGATTGGGCGTCGACGGTCATGCTCGATGACTACAACGCCGGTACGCCGGCGACGCTCGCGTTTCCGAGCTGGGACTTGCGCTCGATCTTCAC
Organism: uncultured Gemmatimonadaceae bacterium; assembly: GCA_964385525.1. GTDB lineage: Bacteria > Gemmatimonadota > Gemmatimonadetes > Gemmatimonadales > Gemmatimonadaceae > DATKCV01. Next base: position 172 of record CAYLPM010000712.1, on the reverse strand, counting down.
GGCACGATCGGTACTGGGCACGCCCCTGTTCTCGGGCGGGGAATATTCGCTGGCGGTCGCGAATCTCGCCGGCGGCACCCCGGTCACCCGGACGTTGATCGGCGGTGGCGTGGCGCACCTGCGCATGGCGCTCGGATCGAGTGCGGTCGGCGCGATCCAGATCCGCACCGAC
>CAYLPM010000711.1:0-1757 GCA_964385525.1 uncultured Gemmatimonadaceae bacterium | reverse complement strand
CGGACTGACGTAAAGACCGGATCAAGGTTGGGGGTCACGTCAGGCGGGACACCCGGGAGCGTGTCGAGTCAACGGCGTGTCGATTTGTTACTGCGTAAACGCCGTGCACGCCGTAACCAATCAGCACGCAGTTGACCCTTCACGCTTCTGGGTGTCCCGCCGTCATTCTACACGCCTCCTTCGGTCACCCGACACGCCGTCCACCCGCCGTTCACGCGCCGTTCCCCGCCTCTCCCTCACACGAAGTACCTCGCCACCACCGGCAGCAGCCCCGGATGCTGCATGAGCGCCGACGCGAAGATCCGTCCCAGCGTGCGCTTCTCCGCCGGAATCCCGTTCACGGTACGAGCCAGCCGGTTGTAGAACTCGTCGTCGAACTTGTTCAGGGCTTCCTTCACCCGGTAGAAGCGCAGGTGATCCTCGCCCAGCAGCGCCATCCACTCCTCGTGGTAGCGCTGCAACCGCGAGGCGCTCGTGTCGTGACGAGCGAGCGCATCGGCAGCCACCCGGGCAGCGAGCCTTCCCGCCTTCATCGCGTTGACGATCCCGCCACCCGACAGCGGATTGACCATGTGAGCTGCGTCGCCGCACAGGATCACGCCGTCGGTTACCGTGCGCTTCACCGTGGTGTGAACGATCACGCCGCCGACCGTCAGTCCGATCTTGGTGCCGGTGGGGAAGTACCGGTCGATGTAGCCATCGAGGTAGCCGCGCGCCGAGCGGCCATCCGACTTCAGCGCGACAATGCCGAGACCAACGTTCGCGATCCCGACTCCCTTGGGAAACACCCACGCGTATCCGCCCGGCGCGACGAGATCCCCGAAGTGCAGATAGATCGCGTCCGGGTCGAACTCGATCCCGGTGACGACGTACTGCGCGCAGCTCTCCATGTCGCGCGCCGGGACCCGCGTGTCGAGCCCCGCCCATCGCCCGACCAGGCTCTCGACCCCATCGGCGCCGATGACGAGTCGCGCCCGGACTACGCCTTCGCCGCCGGGACCGCGAATGGGCGCGCACCAGCCGTCGCCCTCTCGCGTGAGGCCGAGCACCTCGGTCGCGATGCGGATCTCGGCACCGGCCCGGCCCGCTTCGGCGGCGAGGGCCGGCTCGAACCTCGTGCGGTCGAGGATGAAGCCGACGTCGCCCTCGGCAACCCGGACCTCGGTGCCATCCGGCGCCCAGAAAATCACTTTTGTGATTCGGCGCGAAATCCAGTCGGCATCACCTGCGTCGATGAACTCCGAGAGGCCCTGAGACCCGACGCCCTCGCCGCATCGCACCGGGGCGCCGATCGCACGGTCGCGCTCGACGAGCAGCACGTCGAGTCCGGGATCCAGCGTCGCGACCTCTCTCGCGGCGACGAGGCCGGCCGGCCCGCCGCCGACGATCAGCACGTCGCACGTGATGGAGGTCACGTTTGCACGATCGCGGGGACCATCCGAAGCGCGCCGACCGGACACGGCGCGATGCACTTGTTACATCCAGTACAGGATCGATCGTCAATGACGAGCCCATCGCGTCGCATCTCGATTGCAAGCGGAGGGCACAGCGGCATGCACAGGCCGCAGGCATCGCAGAGTTGCTTGTCCACGACGGCGATCATCGGAGCGGGGCGCGGCGTCATGCACGCGACGTTACCGGAGCGCCTAGGTCGTGTCAAGTCAACGCCTTGCCCGCACTGTCGACCGCCACTAGGTTACCTCGTTACTCCCCGCCGAACGCAGTCTCGCCGCTCCGGATCGGAGCGCCACACTCCA
>CAYLPM010000710.1:0-2463 GCA_964385525.1 uncultured Gemmatimonadaceae bacterium | reverse complement strand
GGACGTGGTGGCGCGGGCGATCCGCCCATTTCTCCTCGAGGGACGACCCGAGCCGGAAGCATGGGCGGTGACGATGGACATGCGATAGCTGGCACGCGGTGGGCCCCCGCGAGCAGCATGTCGGCAGCATCGTGCTCCCGGCCATCTGGCGCCCCGCGGGGAATGAGGAGCCGGTTGGAATCCCTGCCGCTTGCCGGCTGACCAACGCTCCCGGCCATCTGGCGCCCCGCACTCCCCGGACGTAGCATCGAATCCGGCCGCCTCGCCACTCGGGGCCGGCGCCCGGACCGCGCGCGTTCGCGAGCCGTCCGCCCCATGCTCCACCGCCCGGGAGAACCGCCGCATGCCCGCCACGTTCGCGTCCCGCCGCCGCCTCGGCCTCGCCCTGCTCACGGCCATCGCCCTGCCGCTCGCGCTCGGCGCCGCCTTCGCGCCAGTCGCGGCGCCGACGCCGATCAAGTTCGCGCGTCACCCGCACATCGCGAACGGGACGATCGCGTTCTCGTATCGCGGCGACATCTGGCTCGCGAACGAGGATGGCACCAATCCGCGGATCCTCACGACGCACGTCGCGCGCGACATCACGCCGCGGTTCTCGCCGGATGGGCAGACGATCGCGTTCACGAGCAACCGGATGGGCAACAACGATGTCTGGATCGTGCCCATCACGGGCGGTGAGCCGACGCAGCTCACGCACCAGACCGGGAACGACCAGGTCCTGTACTGGACGCCCGATGGGCGGGGCATCGTCTTCACGACGTCGCGTGCCATTCATCCCTTCCTGTCGCCGCTGTACGTGGTGCCGATCGATGGGTCGATCCCGACGCCGCTCCCGATGGATGTCGCGCGCTCGGGGATGATCAAGCAGGACGCCTCGATGGTCGCGTTCAACCGGCTCGGCGGAGCGTACTGGCGAAAAGGCTACAAGGGGAACAACAGCGGCGACATCTGGGTGCAGGACCTGCGCTCTCGCGAGATCCGGCAGCTCACGGATACGATTCCGGAGAACTTCCGGAACCACCGGCACGATGACCAGCCGATGTGGGGCGCCGACGGGCAGATCTATTTCCTCTCCGAGCGCAGCGGGATCTACAACATCTGGAAGATCGATCCGCGGGGCGGCGAGCCGCGACAGGTCACGCGGCACACGGCCGACGGCGTGCAGTTCCCCGCGATCAGTCCCGACGGTCGCAAGCTCATCTACGAGAACGAGTTCGACCTGTGGGTCGTGGATCTCCCCGACGGCCAGCCGAGGCGCCTGCGGCTCGAGCTGCCGGTGGATCCGCGCGACAATCTGGTGGAGTGGGTGACGACGGAGAACCGCGCGAACGGGTTCTCGATCGCGCCGTCGGCAGACTACCTCGCGGTGGACTTCCGCGGCGAGGTGATGCTCGTGCCGACGGACGCTGGGGTCGGCGAGAAGCGGCAGGTCACGCGCTCGCCATGGCGCGAGCGTCTGCAGCAATACTCGCCCGACGGACGGCACATCGCGTACGTGAGCGATGAGTCCGGCGAAGAGGAGGTCTGGCTCTTCGCGATCGCGACCGGCGAGCGGAAGAAGCTCACGACGCACGAGTCGATGAAGACGGACCTAACGTGGGCACCCGACTCGCGGACGCTGGCGTTCGTGGCATCGAACCGGCTCTTCGAGGCGGACGTCGCAAGCGACCGCACGACGGAGCTCGGATACAACCAGGCGGGCGGGTATTCGGTCGCCGAGTATTCCGCCGACGGCCACTGGCTCCTCTATTCGAGGAGCGATCCGGAGCAGAATCGCGACGTGTTCCTGTTCGACACGCGCGATCGGCGCGAGCTCAACATCTCGCAGTCACCGTTCACCGACGGGGATCCATTGCTCACGCCCGACGGGCGGACGGTGGTGTTCACGTCCAATCGCGATGGCGGCACGACGCACCTGTTCGCGGTGTCTCTCGCGCGGATGACGGAGGATCCGGATGACCCGCTCGTGCGCGAGCGGCTAAGGCGCGAGCGACCCGACACGGCGAATGCAACGGGAGGTGGCGGCGGCGCGCGACAGACCGGCGGGACGGGCGGGCGCGCTGCGGCGGGCGGCGGCGAGGGCGGCACGTCGGGTGCCACAGCGCAGGCCCGCGAGCTTCGCGTCGATGTCGAGGGGATCGATCGCCGAGCGCGTCAGCTCACGAGCGGCGAAGAAGGTGTCGGGAGCACGTTCCTCTCGCGCGACGGCCGGACGGTCTACTTCACCAGCAGCGACGACGATGGGCCGGGGCTGTTCCAGATCGGCATCGATGGTCGCGATCGTCGGAAGACGGCGCCCGGCCGCTTCCCCGGGCTGACGCCGACCGCGGATCGGCGGGCGGTGTTCTACCGCGGCGGCGGCGGTGGTGGTGGAGGAGGAGGAGGAGGAGGCGGCGGCGGCGCGCAGGGCGCGGAGATTCATCGCATGACGCTCCAGAATCAGCGCAAGGAGCGGATCAATTT
>CAYLPM010000709.1:0-2125 GCA_964385525.1 uncultured Gemmatimonadaceae bacterium | reverse complement strand
CCGGCGTGCACACGATCGGCTCCTCGTGCATGTTGAAGCTCGTATTGATGATCGCGGGCAATCCGGTGAGCTTCTGATACTCCTCGATGATCCGGTAGTACTTCGGGTTGTCCTGTCGTGAGACGAGCTGCGGCCGCGCGGTGCCATCGATGTGAACGACGCCCGGACACCGCTCCTTCATGAACTCCGTGCAATCGAACGTGATGGTCATGAAGTGCGCCGTCCACTCGGCGCCAGCCGTCCCCTGGAAGCAGCGCTCCCGCTCCTCATCGAGCGTCGACGGCGCGAACGGCATGAACTCCGTGCGCACCAGGGCCTTGTTCAACCAGTCGTTGACGCTCGGATCGTTCGGCTGATAGAGAATCGATCGGTTGCCAAGCGCGCGTGGCCCGTACTCCATACGCCCGTCGAACCGAGCCACCACCGCGCCCTCCGACAGCAGCCTCGCTACCTCGACCTCCATGTCGTCCGGCTGACCGAAGTCCACCTCCGCCGCCTCCAGTGCCTTCGCGATCTCAGCGTCGCTGTAGGAAGGGCCAAGGTATACGTTCTCGAGACAGCGCGTGTTCGTCGCCGGCCGCGGCGTGCGGCCGTACCACGCCGCCAGCGCCGCGCCGATCCCCATGCCGCAGTCCGACATGCCCGGGTGCACGAAGCAGCGACCCACCTCGGGGCTCTCGTGAATCTCCTGATTCACTCGCACGTTCGCGCAGACTCCGCCCGCCAGCGCCACGTCGCGGTGTCCCGTGTGCCGCACCCAGTGCCGCGTGAACTCCACCGACAGTCGCTCGCAGTGCTGCTGGATGCTTGCGGAGAGGTCCGCCTTGTCGAAGTCCGCCGGAAGCCGCTTTCTCAGCTCGGCCAGTGCGGAGTGAAAGAAGACGTTCCCCACATTGACGAACTTCCCGTCGCGGAACGTCAGGAGGCTGTCCAGCATGTCCGCATAGATCGGCTGCCCATGGGCGGCCAGGCCCGTGATCTTCCCCTCGTGCCGCCCCGCCTTGAATCCGCAGATCTGCGTGATGTAGGAGTAGAACGCGCCCAGCGAGTGGAAGCTGCCGACCTTCGCGATCTCGCGGATCACGCCACCCGTCACGTCGAACGCCTTGGCCGACACACCGTCGCCGCCGCCATCGAGCGTGATGACGGTCGCGTCGGGACCGAAATCGCTCGAATAGTAGGCCGACGTCGCATGCGCAAAGTGATGGTCCACGAACTGGACCGGCGCCGTGATCCCGAACTCGTCGCGCAGGATGCCCCGCAGCGCCCGACGTCGCTTGGCATAGAAGGGCTTTCGCAAGGCGTAATAGCCGTCCTCGAGCCACGGCATCGAGTCGTGGAATCGTGCGAGCTGCGAGCCCACGTCGAACAGGAGCTGCTTGGCCGTGCTCCGCTTGAGCCCGAACCATCCCTGCTTGAAATCCGTATATTCCGGCACCAGGTGCTGGTTGCGCGTCCCCACGGCGACCATGTCGATCTGGTCCGGCCGCACGCCAGTCAGCGCCAGGACTGCCCGGATGGACTCCCGCGGCACCCCGAAGACCATCTTCTCCCGTACCAGCCGCTCGTCGTTGATCGCCGCGAGGACGCGTCCGTCCTCGATCAGCGCAGTCCCGCAGTCGATGTGGTCGCCGAGACCTAGGATGTACATCGAGCCCCTCGCTCATGGGTGTCGTGCGTCGTGGGCCCCTGGGCCCGCGCGCGGCCGGATGCGAGGGCCGTGCCGCCGGTATCGCACGCCAACTTCATGCGGGCGACAACCAACTTCGTGCGCGGGCGACCATGTGTTGCGGGAGCACCACAGTCCGAGTGCGTCCATCTCCACGCCCTGGAACTGTCTCACGACTGCAATGGCATCGGCACCACAGCCCCCATGTTCGCACACCCTCGGCGCATGAACGCTGTCGAGTGCACGCAGCGCAGACGGTGGCGCGCGCCCGTGGCGGCGGTCGCAACCCCGGGCGTGTGTCTTGCTTCCGCCCCCGTCGCTGGCACCAGTCCGGCTCGGCCGGAGCAAACTCAACGTGGGGCAGACGAGCGACTTGAAGCGAGAACCAGCCGTTCTGAGGACGACTGAGTACGACGTCCTGATCGTCGGAGGCGGGATCTTTGGCGTCTGCGCTGC
>CAYLPM010000708.1:0-1507 GCA_964385525.1 uncultured Gemmatimonadaceae bacterium | reverse complement strand
GCCGGCGAGCGCGCCGATGCCGACGAAGGTCAGCAGCGTGCCGTAGCCGCTCGCGTCGAGACCGAGCAGGTCGCGCGCGAACACCGGCAGCAGGGTGAGGTACGAGACGCCGAGGATCGACTGGACGGCGATGACGCGCATGAGCATGGCGACCTCCCGCGTCCCTCGCATGTAGGCGATGCCCTGCCGCAGGCCCTCGAGCGCCGTGACGGCGTGCGGCGCGCGCGGCCGACGCGGCAGACTGATGCGGAGCAGCGAGATCAGCACGGCGAAGTAGCTCAGCGCGTTGACCCCGAAGCACCACGCCAGTCCGAATTGCGCGATGATGACGGCCGCGATGGATGGTCCGATGATCCGCGCGAGGTTGAACCCGCTCGAATTGAGCGCGATGGCATCCATGAGATCCTCGCGCCCGACCAGCTCGATGAGCAGGGCCTGACGCGCCGGGATCTCGACGGCGTTCATCGTCCCGCCGAAGAACGCGAGCGCGACCAGCGTGCCGATGCCGATGCGGTCGGTGAACACGAACCACCACAGCAGCGTGGCCTGGACGAGGAGCAGCGCCTGGGCGACGAGGACGATGCGGTGCTTGTCGTGACGGTCGACGAACACGCCGGCCCAGAGCGAGAGCAGGAGCACCGGAATCGTCGACGCCGACGCCACCAGCCCGACCATCAGGGGGTCGTTGGTCAGCTCGAGCGCCAGCCAGCCCTGCGCGACGGACTGCATCCACGTGCCGATCAGCGACACCGTCTGACCGGTCCAGAAGATCCGGAAGTTGCGGTGCTTCTGGAGGGCGCGGAACGGGTTGAACGAGCGCGCCGGTCGCGAGCCGGGCTCGGCGGGCGGGTCGGCGGGTTGCGGGGACGCGGGGGCAGTCATCGACTTCGGAACGTAACCACGCCTCGCGCCGCGTGGGAACGCAGCCGCCACTGTCGCCGCGTGGGTCGTCGGCGCCAGGCTCAGGGCTTGATCAGTCGATACACGCGAACGCTCGGGACGTCGTCCTCGTCGTAGATGGTCTGCGGGACCGCAGTCGGCGACCAGGCACGACGGATCAGGCGCGCCAGGCTTCCGGCGCGGTCGTACTCGGCGATCTCGTAACGCTCCGGGAATCCGAACATGATGACGGCAGCTCGAAGACCGACGCGCATGTCTGGCCTCCTGGAATCAGACTCGGTTCGAGGGGCGCGGACGGCTGACACATACCGGCGATCCTGCCAAGGTCGAGTCCGACTGTCAAGCGCTCGGCCCGCGTTCGCACTCGGGCTCCCGCCGTTGTCTCTTCGGCCCGTTTCAGCGCCTCGTGCGCGGGGCCCTTGCGTCCGACCACCCCCCTCCCCCAACCTGCACGCATGCGCTTTCACACTTACTCCAAGCACTCGCCGGAGATGGCCGACGCCGTCGATCTCCAGGCACTGCTGGACAAGCTTTCGGACTTCCTCCTTCAGTCGGGCTTCGCGGGCGGCAAGCAGTTCCACCCGTACTGGGGCGAGTTCGGCGACGA
>CAYLPM010000707.1:0-2282 GCA_964385525.1 uncultured Gemmatimonadaceae bacterium | reverse complement strand
GCGAACTGCGTGCGAACTGCGTGTCGGGTGACTGAAAGCGGCGTGCAGAAGACGGCGGGACACCTGGAAGCGGGAGCAGTCAACGGCGTGTTGATTGGTTAGTGCGAAACGGCGTGCGCAACGTCGTGCTCGCCGTAGTGGATCCTTGCCGCCGCTGGCGCCGCTCGGCTCCCGAAAGGTCTGCTCCGCGCGATCCTGGACGGCAGGGCGTGTGCACTCGGGCGTGTCCGTACGTCCTTTCCCTGTTCGTGAGCGGCGCGGGGCGGCGCCGGCGCGCCCGTGCTGTCGACCGCCGACAACGCATTGTTGACAATCGACAGCACGGGCTGCATCGTGGCGGGGCACTCGCCCCGGAGCCGCCGCCATGCCGACGTCCGCCGCGTCCCCTGACCTGCTGCAGGGAACCCTCGACCTCCTGATCCTCAAGGTCCTCGACCTCGGACCCCTGCACGGATGGGCGATCTCCCAGCGCGTGCAGGAGATCTCCGAGGACCTCCTGCGCGTGAACCAGGGCTCGCTCTATCCGGCCCTGCACCGGCTCGAGGGCGCAGCGCTGATCGACGGCACCTGGGCGCTGTCGTCCTCCGCGCGACGCGTCCGAACCTACCGGCTCACCGCGAAAGGACGCCGCGCGCTCGCCCGTGAAACGCAGCACTGGCTCGCCTACGCGCGCGCCGTGCACCTCATCCTCGCGGCGAGGTGACGACGTGCCCACACTCCGGCAGCTCGCGCGCGCCGTTCGCATGCTCGTCGCCCCCCGGACCGTCTCGCGGGAGCTCGACGAGGAGCTGCGCTTTCACATCGAAATGCAGACCGCGGCCTGGGTGCGGCGTGGAATGGATCCCGCGGACGCGCGTGGGCGCGCCGAGCGGGAGTTCGGACCCGTGACCCGCGTGCACGAGGAGCTGCGCGACGTCCACGCCGGTGGCACCGCCGGGATGCTCGAGGCACTCGGCGCAGACCTCCGCTTCGCGACGCGGACCCTGCGGCGCATGCCGGGCTTCGCCCTCGCCGTCGCCGCGACCTTCGCGCTCGGCATCGGCGCGAATGCGACGATGTTCGGGATCGTCGACCGACTGCTCCTGCGGGGCCCGGCGCACGTGCAGGAACCCGGCGAGATCCTCGAGCTCGCGGCCGTCTGGCCCCGCCCGACGGGCGACAGCGCGCGTCAGCCCTCGTTTCCGTACCCGGCCTACGCCGCGATGCACGACGGGCTCGCGGGCGCGCGCGTCGTCGCCATGAGCACGCACGACCGGGAGGTCCCCTTCGGACTCGGCGAGCAGGCACGCCGCCTCCGTGCTTTGATCGTGAGCGCGAGCTACTTCCCGCTCCTCGGTGTCGCGCCGGCGCACGGTCGCTTCTTCACGGCGTCCGAGGACGATCCGGCGAGCGGCGTCCCATCGGTCGTCATCAGCCACGGGCTCTGGCAGAGTGAGTTCGGCGGCGCGCGGGACGTCATCGGACGCACCATGCTCCTCGGGACGCGAGGGTACACGATCGTCGGGGTGGCGCCACGGCGGTTCACGGGACAGAACCTGGGAGCGGTCGATGTCTGGCTTCCCGTGGCGGCCGCCGCTGGAGACATCACGGGGCCTGCCTGGAGCACCAACCGCGGCACCACGTGGCTGCGTATCTTCGTGCGCCCGGCGCGCGGTGTCCCGCGGGCGCGCATCGAGACGGAGGCAACGGCGCTGAACCTGGCGGCCGGCGAGCAGCGCATGACCAGCCTCGGCGCGACGATCGAGGCGCTGCCGCTCACCGAGTCGCTGCGCCTGCAGAGTGGCGCCAGCGCGCAGGTGGCCTTGCTCCTGGGAGGGGTGTCGGTGCTCGTCCTGCTCATCGCGTGCGTGAACGTCGCGAACCTGATGTTCGCGCGCGCCGTGACTCGCCGGCGCGAGACGGCGGTGCGGCTGGCGCTCGGTGTCTCGCGGGCGCGGCTCGCCGCGCAGCTACTCGCGGAGAGCCTGATGCTCGCGATCATGGGAGGCGCCGCCGCGGTGCTGCTGGCCTACTGGGGCGGTTCGGCCGCGCGCTCGGTGCTGTTCCGCGACGTCGAGTGGGTGGATGCCCCACTCGATGGGCGAGTGCTCGCCTTCACGGCGGCGATCACGCTGGTGGTGGGTGTCGTGGCGGCGCTGGTGCCGGCCCTCCGCGCCAGTCGACCCGAGCTGACGGCCGCGCTCCGCGCGGGACCGCGCGAGGGCGGCGGCCGGCGCGCGCACCTGCGCGCATCCCTGCTCGTGGTGCAGTGCGCGCTGTCGGTGCTCCTGCTGGTCGGGACG
>CAYLPM010000706.1:0-11086 GCA_964385525.1 uncultured Gemmatimonadaceae bacterium | reverse complement strand
GCGAGGAACGAAGAGGACGGCACACCGATCGAGGTCTGCCCGCGACGAGCCCGGACGAATGCTTTGGAATTGGAAACGGCCCTCGGAACGCATTGGCCTCCCGGGGTCGTTCAGCCAATCATTCCGGGCTTGAGGCGGTCTGGAGCACTTCGGTGTGCCGTCCTCTGCGATCCTCCGCGCCAGCCTCTGCGATCCTCCGCGCCAGCCTCTGCGACCCTCCGCGGTTCCCATGCGTTCCACTGCCATCGCCAACTCGGAATCAATCCACCAGTCCCGTTAGTACGTCGGAAGGAGTCGTCGCCGGGCGTCCGGTTCGAGTCCTGCAGTCGATGATGGCGATGCCTCGCCCCATGACGCCTATCGTCGGTACGAACTCCGGTGTAAAGTAGCCGGCGTGCCAGACTCATCACGAAACACGGGCTCCGACGACGGAGCCCTTTCTCCGGCAGCCTTCCAGGCGGCCGGGAGCTCCGAGCGCGATGGAGACGCCGGCGTACAGCCACCCGGCGAAAGCCTGAGGCCGTCCGCGGATCTGTTTCGGCAACTCGTCGAGAGCGTCCGCGATTATGCCATCTTCGGTCTCGATCGCACTGGGCACATCATCAGCTGGAACGCCGGCGCACAGCGATTCAAGGGCTACACGGCCGACGAGATCATCGGTCAGCACTTTTCGATCTTCTATCCGGAGGCCGACAAGGCGGTCGACAAGCCGGCCCGGGAGCTCGTGATCGCCACGGCCGAAGGACGATTCGAGGAAGAGGGGTGGCGCGTTCGCAAGGACGGATCCCTCTTCTGGGCGAACGTCGTGATCACCGCCATCCGCGGCGCGAAGGGCGAGGTGGTGGGCTTCGCGAAGGTGACGCGCGACCTCACGGAACGCCGCGCGACACAGCAGCGCGCGCTCGAAGCCGCGCGGATGGCTGCCGAATCGGAGGCGTCCAGTCGCGCGAAGAGTACGTTTCTCGCAGCGATGTCTCACGAGCTCCGCACGCCCCTCAATGCCATTGGCGGCTTCGCCGACCTGCTGGCCATGGGTGTGGCGGGCGAGGTCACCGATAAGCAGAAGCAGTATCTGGAGCGGATTCGTGCCAGCCAACGCCACCTGCTCGCGATCATCAACGATCTCCTGAACTTCAGCCGCCTCGAGGCAGGCCAGGTCACCTACGACATCGGCCCGGTTTCGGTGCGGGACGCGATCGACAACGTCGTCGCGATGATGGAAGCGCAGGCGAACGCAAGGAACCTGCGCGTGGAGCACACCGTCGAGGTCGCCGCCACCGTCCTCGCAGATCGCGCCAAGCTCGAGCAGATCCTGCTCAACCTGCTCTCCAATGCCGTGAAGTTCACGGAGCGCGACGGATCGATCGAGTTGCGAGCCGACGTGGACGGAACCCACGCCTCCATCGTCGTCCGAGACACGGGAATCGGGATTCCCGCCGAGAAGCTCGAGTCGATCTTCGAGCCCTTCGTGCAGGTCGGCCGCTCCTTCACGAGTCCACACGAGGGAACGGGGCTGGGGCTGGCGATCAGCCGTGACCTCGCCCGCGCGATGGACGGCGATCTCACGGTCGAGAGCGAAATCGGTGAGGGATCGACGTTCACCCTGACGCTGCCGATGGCCACCGGTCACCAGGGATCGACCGCCTGAGGACGGGCGGCCGCACGCGGGTCGGTGATCACCGGAGGGACGGAGCACACCGCAGGGCGAAGCTGCGCCGCGCCCCAGTCATTCCGCCCGCAGGGCACTCGCCGGATTGACGCGTAGCGCGCGCCGCGCAGGCACCCAGGCCGCCGCCGCACCCACCGCGAACATCACCAGCACCGCTCCGCCGAGCACCAGCGGATCGAACGTGCTCACCCCGAACAGGAGATCGTGAGCGTACCGTGTCACCCCGAGCGCCGCGAGCAGGCCGGCCGCCGCGCCGGTCGCCGTCAGCACCGCCGGTGACCGCATGACGAGCCCCAGCACGGCGCGCGCGGGCGCGCCAAGGGCGATCCGCACACCCATCTCGCGCGTGCGTCGCACGACGGCGTAGGACACGATGCCGTAGAGCCCCGTGGCGGAGAGCAGGAGACCGAGCAGCGCGAACGAGGCGAGCAGCCCGAGCACCGTCCGTGTGCGCGCGGTCGCGATACCGTGCAGATCCGACAGCATTGCGACGTCCGTCAACGGGACGTCCGGGTCGAGCCCCGCGAACTCGCGTCGCACGGCGTCAATCAGCGCGGACGGGTCGCCCGACGCGTGCAGGAACAGCGCGCCGTACGAGCTCGGCGCCTGACGGCGCGACAAGTAGACCGTCGGCATCATGGGCGCCTCTAGCGCATCGTACTGCACATCAGCGACGATGCCGATCACGATGGCGGGCTGCTCCTCGGTCACGAAGTGCGTGATGGCGATCCGTCGGCCGATCGCCGAACGCCCGGGGAAGAACCGCTCGGCCGCCCTTTCACTGATCACGACGACCGGCGGTGCGCCGGGTCCGTGCTCCGCGCCGAAGGTCGCCCCGCTCCGAACCGGAATGCCGAGAGCGCGGAAGTAGTCATCGGACACGCCGTACGCGATGGCCGCGGCGTTTTCCGCATCCGGAGGCAACTGTGCGTCGTCGACCTGTCGCACGCCCACGATCTCGCACGGCGCGGTCAGGGGCGGGCACGGCGCGATCGCGGCGGCACGTACCCCGGGAAGGGCACCTACCCGCTCGAGCAGCGATCGATCGAACTGGGCGTCCTGCTCCGGTGTGGTGTTCGGGCCGCCCGCGAAGCTGACCGACAGCACGTTGCGGTTCTCGAAACCGATCGTGATCGCGGACAGCCGCGCCAGACTCGCGGCCATGAGGCCCGTGCCGCACAGCAGCACGAGCGTGAGCGCGAGCTGGCCGGCGACGAGTGCGCCGCGCACCATTCCCGAGCGGTCCGGGGCGCGTCCCTCGCCGCCGCGGCCACCGCCGTGCAGCCCCGCGGTGATGCTCGGTCGAGCGGCCACGAGCGCGGGCAGCAGCCCGAAGCCGAGGGTCGTCCCGACCGCGACCACGAGGCCGACGGCCAGCACGCTTCCATCGACGGCGAGCGCGCCCGGATCCAGGAACTGCAGCTGGCGTGTTCCCGACGTGTCGAGTGCGTAGCGCACCGCCGTCGCGATCAGGTGCCGTCCGCTCAGCGCGAGCAGCGCGCCGAACACGCCGCCCGCCAGCGCCAGCAGTGCCGTTTCGATCAGCGACTCGCGCACGAGTCTCCCGCGGCCTGCGCCCAGGGCCGCCCGCACCGCGAGCTCGGTCCGGCGCGCCGAGGCGCGGACGAGCAGCAGGCCAGCGACGTTCGCGCACGCGATGAGCAGCAACAATGCGGCAGCGAGCGAGACCACCGAGATCGCCAGCCGCGTGACCGGGTTCACGCGTGCCGCGAGCAGTGGCTCGATTCCGATCGCGCGCGGCTCCCAGTTTTCACGTGGCGGAAACGCCTCCACGAGCGCCCCACTGGCGGCCACCGCGTCCTGTCGCGCCGCCTCCAGCGTCACGCCCGGCCGCAGGCGCGCCACGACGTTGATCCAGTGCGCGGAGGGGAGGCGCAATCGACGCGGACCGCGGATCGCCGTGATCCCCGCGAACGGTACCCATACGTCGGCGCTTCCGGACAGTCCGCCAAATCCCGCCGGGATCACGCCGACCACTTCCAGCGCCGCGCCGTCGAGCGTGATCGTCCGCCCGACCACGGCCGCGTCCGCACCGAAGCTCGCGCGCCAGAATCCCTCGGCGAGTAGCACGACCGCGCCGCCGTCGGTGCCATCCTCCGCGTCGCCGAAGGCTCGGCCGCGCGTCGGTCGGACGCCGAGGACATCGAAGTACGATGGGGAGACGAACTCGACGCCGATGCGCCTGGCCTGACCCGATCCGGTGAGCGTCAGCGTCGAGGGCCAGTAGCCGGCGACCGATTCGAGCGAGCGAAAATGCCGGCGCGCGAGATCGAACTTCGGGTACGACCAGGGCATCGGCTCGCCGCTCGCGCCGATACCGGCGCCCCTCGTCGCGTCCGCGGCCGCGGCCGCGCCGGTGCTCGCGAGCAGGTCGACCATCACGAGCCGCTCCGGTTGCGGATACGGGGGTCGCGCGAGCAGCGCGGCCTCCAGCACCGTGAACACCGCGGTATTCGCGCCGATCCCGAGACCGAGGACGAGGATCGCGACGAGCGTGAATCCCGGGCGGTTGCGTAGGCGACGCGTCGCCTGACGGATATCCTGCCCCAGACCGTGCACCCCGAGGCGCGCCCGCGTGCGCCGGGTCCGTCCGCGGCTTTCCGAGCGCATCTCTGCGCGTACGCGGCTCAGATCGCCGAATGCGCGCCGTGCCTCGCGCTCCGCCTCGGCGGGGGTGAGGCCGCGCGCCACGAGATCATCCACGCGCTCCTGGAGGTGGTGCCGGATCTCCCAGTCGATCTGATCCTCGACACCGCCCAGATGGAACAGCCGCTTCCAGCGTCGCATGCGAACCTCGCGAGAATTCGGTGACGGCCTACCGCCCGGCCACGGCGATCGAGATCTGCTGCCATGCCTGCACGTATCGAAGCCAGCGCGCTTCCTCCTCCTGCAGGGCGGCACGTCCGGCGCGCGTGAGGCGATAGTACTTGGCGCGTCGACCCTTCTCCGACACGCCCCACTCGCCGGCGAGCAGGCCGCGGCGTTCCATGCGGTGGAGGGCCGGATAGAGCGCGCCTTCCTCGATCAGGAGCGCGCCGTCGGTGGTGTCGCGCAACCAGCGGAGGATCTCGAAGCCGTGCAGCGCGTCGCCGCGGCTGAGGGTCTTGAGAACGAGTAGCTCGAGTGTGCCCTGGAGCACGTCGACGGTGGTTCGTGTCATGGCCGGCATTGACCTAAGCGCTTTAGGTCAATCATTCACTCGCGTCCCGCACCTGTCAAGAACGGCCGCGCCTTCGCGCGCGGCGACCGCGGCCGACCGCGCCCGATTGCGCCCGGCGGTGTCCCCTGGTATCCCGCGTCACTCGCGAACGGTGTCCCATCGGTGTGTCCACGGGTCCTCGACCGGCGCGCAGCCACTCGCCCACTCGCGCGACGCTGCTTATGATAGGAATACCTCTTCCCCCTCGTGCCCTCGACCGGCCCACGCTCGTCTTTCTGGTGAGCGCGACGTCCCTCCCCATTCGGTCGCCGGCGCGCTGGTGGCGGCTCATCGGAACGTCGGACCGGCGCTGCTTTGCGGCGCAGGACCCCTGCCCTTCCGGGAGTCGCCAGCGCAGTTCTGTTCCTCGTGGAGTCCCTCCTCGCCAGCCCTCCATGAAGCGTCTCGAGTACATTCCCCTCGCCCTGCTGGGCGTGCTGGCCGGCTTCATCGTCGTGCAGATGAACGCCGCCCCCATCACGACGCAGACGGCCATGGCCGCCGCCATCACGAGCGATGCCGGTGATCTCGACCCCGAAGAGTCGGTCGCGCCGCTCCCGCCCATCCGCGTGCCGGCCGTCTCCCGCCACACCGACGACGTGCGCAGTCGGCTCGCCAGCGGTGCCCCCGGCACCTACATCGGCGAGATCCTGGCCGGCCGCGATTCGTCGCTCGCCCGCTGGCCGGAACGCATGTCGCAGCCGCTGCGCGTGTGGGTCGAGGACGCGCCGGCCCTGACGTCGTGGGATGCAGCGTTCGCCCGTCATGCCCGCGATGCATTCGAGGAATGGTCGGCGACCGGCATCCCGGTGCGCTTCACCTTCGTGGTCGATGCCTCGCACGCGGAGATCAAGGTCACATGGGTCGACCGCTTCGACGAGCAGATCAGCGGCAAGACGCACTGGGCGCGCGATGACAAGTGGTGGATCACAGACGGCAGCATCCAGCTCGCGCTGCACCACAACGACGGGCACCCCCTGGACGCCGCCGCGATCCGCGCGATCGCGCTGCACGAAGTCGGGCATCTGCTGGGACTCGACCACACGCAGGACGAGACCAACATCATGACGCCGAAGGTCCGGGTGCGCGATCTGTCGAACGCGGATCGGGCAACGATCAGACTGCTCTACTCGCTGCCGGCCGGCTCGGTCCGGTAGCCACGACGCCGCGCGCGTCGGCGCGCGCCAGCCGGTCGATCGACTTTCGGCGGCCGTCAGTGTGACGTGAGGGGCGACTCGCCCTGCCCGTCCGCTGACGGCCGTCGAGTGCGCATCCAGCCGGGTTCGGGAACTCTTCTTGCCCCCCGCGCTGCCCATGAGCGAGAAGGCCGGACCGGGGAATGCACTCTACGACGTCGCCATCGTCGGTGGCGGGCCGGCCGGACTCTCGGGCGCGATCTGGCTCGCTCGCTACCTGCACCGTGTGGTGCTCGTTGACTCGGGCGATCCGCGGAACTGGGAAACGCGAGGGATCAACGGATTCCTCGGCCAGCCGCACGTGCGGCCCGCGGAGCTGCGCCGCCTGGGACGCGACGAGTGCCGCAGCTACGACATCGCGCTGATCGACGGCTGCGTGGATCGCGCGGTGAAGCACGACGAAGAACGATTCGAGCTGCTGCTCGACGGCGGCGCGTGCTACGAGGCACGCCGGCTGCTGCTGGCGATCGGGATTCGCGATGTGTGGCCGAGCATTCCGGGGCTGAGCCGGGTGTACGGGGAGACGGCACACGTGTGTCCGGACTGCGATGGCTACGAGTCGAGGGACGCGCACATCGTGGTGGTCGGCTCGGGGCGCAAGGCGGTGGGAATGGCGCTCAATCTGACGACCTGGACGACTCGCCTCGCGGTGTGCACGAACGGCGCGCCGGCGGCGATCGACGAGCGGCTCCGCGCGAAGCTCGACGCGCTGGCGATCCCGGTCCATACCGGACCGATCGTGCGCGTGCGCGAGTCGGACGGTGCGCTGCGCGAGATCGAGATCGAGGGGGGCGTCGTGCTCCGGTGCGAGCGGCTCTTCTTCTCCATCGCTCAGCACGCGGCCGACGATCTCGGGGCGCAGCTCGGGTGCGAGCGCGATGAGGACGGCCAGATCATCATCGACGAGCACGGTCACACGTCGGTCTACAACGTGTTCGCGGCCGGTGACATCGTGCCGGGCCCGCAGCTCGCGATCGGTGCCGCGGCCGACGGCGCGGTGGCCGCGCTGGCGATCCACAAGTCGCTCGTACCCGACGGCCGGAAGCTGTGAGGGCCGGCCCTACCAGCGAACCGTCACCAACCGTTGCTCCTTGTCCCGCACGATCCGGAGCGTCAGGCTCCCGGTGCTCGATGAGCTCATGAGATCGTGCAGTTGCGCGATGGAGGTGAGCGGATGCTCCGCGGCGCCGATGATCACATCGCCGGCCTCGAGTCCCGCTCGCGCGCCCGGCGTGGCCGGGCCGACGGTCAACACGTAGAGACCGTGCTCGACGCCGAGCTTGGCGGCGAGATCGTGCTGCAGCGGGGCGAGTCGCGCCCCGGCAATCGCAGTCGGCTCACGATAGATCATCACCCTCGCGGCACCGGCGCTCTCGTCGGCGCGCAACGGGACGACCGTGGCGCCGATCGCCGGCGCGGGTCGACTCGAAATCACGGTCGCCCTGGCGACGCGATCCGCCGTCGCGGCGCTCGTCTCCTCGAATCGGCCGGCGGCGGCCGCACGGCCCGTGGCGACGCCCTCGTTCAGGGTGAACGTCCCGGCTCTCGCCGGCCCGACCTGCACGGCCATCACCCGCACCTCGTCTCCGCGGCGCACGCGAAACTGGAGCGTCTGGCCCGGCCGGAGCAGCGATCCGAGCTCATGCTCCAACCGCCGGTCATCGACGCTGCCCACCGCGATCACCGTGTCGCCCGCAGAAAGGCCGGCCCGCGCCGCCGGCGAACCGGGAGCCACCGTGACGATCACCGGAAACTCCACCACCTGCTGCACGCGCCCCCCGCCCGACTCGCGCAGCGTGTAGCGCGCCTCCGTGGTCAGCCCGACGTACCCCGACCGCGCCAGCGTGCCCGAGCGGGCCCGCGCGACCACCGATCGAGCGCCCTCCTGCCCCTGCCCCTGCCGCTCCCGCGTGCGCACGAGCTCCGCGTGCTCGCGCATGGCCTCCTCGAGGTGACGCTGGCTCATGACCAGGCTCTCGATCGTGGTGCGCAGCGACCGCGCGCTCGACGAATCGGCGGCGCTCGTGCGCGACAGCTCGGTCCGAAGCCGCTGAATCTCGGCGCTCATCCGCGCGAATTGCTCGGCCAGCACGCGGTCGCGGGCCGGCACGAGCACCGCGGTCACCGTATCACAGTCTCGACACCCGGCGCCCTGCGCGCTCGCGCCCACGGCATCGATCGCCAGTGCCACGAGCACCGTCCCGGCAAGCACGTACCGCATGGTCATGACCTCTTGTCCATCTGCTTCACCCTTCAGTAGCTCGTGAGACGCACGCCTTCCGGGAGCGCCGCGCCGAGTTGGCGCAGCGTCACTTCGCGAGCGCTCAGAGTCGAGAGATAGTAGCTGTTGAGCACCGGATCGTACGGGACTTCGTCGAGCGCCCGAGCGGTCGTCGACGCGATCTGGTCGAGCGCGGCCAGGCGGACGCGATCCGCATCGTCACGCTGCGGAAGCGCCGAGGCATCGAGCTCCACGAGGTACTCGAGCGCCCGCTGATAGGACGCCTCCGCCCGTTGCAGCGACTCTTCCGCCTCGACGCGCGACGCGAACATCGCCGAGACATCCTCGGTGCCCCCACCCGCCACCGGCGACGGCGACGCGCTCCTCCAGGGGAGCGGCGGCTCGCCCGCCGAAACGCGCCCGACGGCAACGCCGCCAGCCATCAGGAACAGCGCCGCGGCCGCGCGCCAGAACGCGCGCAGCGGCAGCGCCCGCCGTGCCGGCCGCGAGGAGATCACCTTCTCCGCCCGGAGGTGCGCCGCGAGCGCCGGCCACTCCGTGAGCGGCGGCTCGATCCGCGCCCGCTCATCCAGGGCCAGTCGAACGAGCGCGGCGTGCGCGGCCCGCTCGCCCGTACACTCGGCGCACGCGGCCAGGTGTTCCGCTTCCAGCGCGGTCGGTTCGTCGTCGGCCAGTGCGGCCAGTCGTTCAGTAGGCAGGTGCAGCATGTTTCTCATCCCTGGTCGGTTCGGCGTAATCCACCAGATGCGCGAGCATTTTCCGCAGCTTCGCGCGTGCCTTGAAAAGTTGCGACTTGGAGCCGCCGGCGGTGATGCCGAGCTCCCGTGCGATCTCCTCGTGCGTAAGCCCTTCGACGTCGTGCATCAGGAAGACGACGCGTGCGCCCGGCGAGAGCCTGGCCGCGGCGGCCTCGATCGACTGCGCGAGGAACGTACGGTCGTGATCATCCTCCACCGCGGCACTGTCTTCTTCGATCGGCGTCTCGAGCTGCGACAGCCGGTGCACCTTGCGAAGCGCGTTCAGCGTCCGGTTCACCGCGATCCGGTGCGCCCAGGTGCTGAAGCGCGAGTCGCCCCGATAGGTCGGCAGTGCACGGAAGATCTGGATCCACACTTCCTGGGCGACGTCCGCCGCGAGGTCGGGATCCGCTCCCACCAATCGTCGCACGACGGCATCGATGTGCGCGGCGTGACGGGACCACAGTGCCTTCATGGCCCGCTCGTCGCCTTCGGCGGCGCGTCGAACAGTGAGCTGATCGCTATCCATCTCTGCTGGATTGGTCACGACCAGGGCTCCGGGGGTTGCTTCCCGAGGGGAAGGTACAGCGTGCGCGGGACGAGGGAAACGCCGAGGGCTGGCGCCGGCCACCGTTGCTCCGGACCCGGTAGATCGCGTTGCGAAGACCCTACGCGCTTCCTTCTTTCGGGTGTCGGCCAGCTCGCGGATTCGTCGAGGAACGGCGGCACCGGGAACCCGCCGTGGACGCCATCCCGGCGTTCGTTCGGCGCCCGGGCCCGGGAAACGGGTGACCCCATAACTCCGGGCTCGTCCAGCCTATAGCCGCTCCTGCAGACAGCAGGTAGCGGCCGGATTCGAGGGAACAATCGGGCTGCGGGCCGCGTACTCGGGACAGGGGTTTCGCGATCCGGGAACGCGTTGTATCTGTGCATAGCCCCGACGCCGGCACCATGCGCTAGCACGGTGTCTGCATTCCTCGTAATCTGTGCTGCCGTCGAGAACCCGCGCGTGCGGTGAACGCCGCACGACGGACAAGGAGAGTTTGCGTTGATCTCACTGCTGGTCGCCTTCATGCTCGGGTCGGACGATGGGGACAAGCTCCCCAGCGCCGCGCCGAGCACCGTCGGAATGTCCGCCGAACGCCTCATCGCGTTGGACCGCGTCGTGGCGCGCGGCATTACCGCGGGCGGCTATCCCGGCGCTGCGCTGGTCGTCGGCCGCAATGGCGCCGCCGTCTGGAGCAAAGGCTTTGGCGCGCTCTCCTGGGGGAAGACGAGTCCTTCCGTCGACCCGAACAGCACGATCTACGATCTCGCCTCGCTGACCAAGGTCGTCGGCCTCACCACCGCCGCCATGATCCTGTTCGACGAGGGCAAGCTCTCGCTCGATGCCCCCGTCGTCGAGTATCTCCCGGAGTTCGCCGGCGGCGGACGCGACGCGATCACGATCCGGCACCTCCTCACGCACCGATCGGGGCTCCCGGCAGGGCGCGATCTCTGGAGAGTCGCGCGTACGCCCGCACAGGCCCGGCAGATGGTCCTCGAGACCTCGCTCGCCTGCAAGCCCGACCGGTGCTTCATCTATTCCGATCTCGGCGCAGACGTCCTCGGGTTCGTGATCGAGCGCCTCAGCGGACAACCGCTCGACCGCTTTCTCGACAATCGCGTCTTCGGCCCGCTTGGCATGACCGACACGGGCTTCCGTCCGGCCGACTCCCTGGAGTATCGGATCGCGCCGACGGAGGTCACGCCGCCGCGCGGATACCCTGTGCTCGGCGAGGTGCACGATGAGAACGCCTATACGCTGGGCGGCGTCGCCGGCCACGCGGGGCTGTTCAGCACGGCGGCCGATCTGGCCGTGTTCGCGCAGATGATGCTCAACGGCGGACACTACGGCGGCGTTCGCGTCGTGAGCGACAGCGCAGTTCGAATCTTCACGACGCGCGCCGCCGGCGCCCGCGCCCTCGGCTGGGAGATGGCGGAGGGCGGCACGGCGTCCGGCGAATACCTGAGCCCGACCGC
>CAYLPM010000705.1:0-10766 GCA_964385525.1 uncultured Gemmatimonadaceae bacterium | reverse complement strand
ACGTCGGGGCCTGAGGGCGCCGTCTACGTGATCGATCTCGTGACCCGGGAGATCATCGCGAGGCACGGGGTCGGGATTTCGCCGGATGGCGTGGGATGGGGACCGACCGGGGGATCGTGAAGGCGGTCATCGGCGCGCGCGCCGAGCCTGTGCTCCGGCTGGTTCTGACTCGGGCGGGTGCAAGGGCTGGATGGCGGGCGGGCCGGGCGGCATCATGGTGCTCGGCCCGTTTCCGTGAGTACCCTGCACCGCCCGATCATGCCAGGTCGCCCGAGGAAATCACGCGCGAAGGCAGTTGCAGCGAAGGCTCCCTCCCGGAGCGCTTCCGCGGCGAAAGCCCAGCCCGCGAAAGCCCAGCCCGCGAAAGCCCAGCCCGCGAAAGCGCCGCCCGCGAAGGCGCAGCGCGGGCAGGTGTACGCGCCGGACCGGGCAGCGTGGCGCACGTGGCTGGCCGCGAACCACGCGGCGTCGACCGGGATCTGGCTCATCTTCCACAAGAAGAGCGCGAATCCCGACCGCCTCGCCTATGGCGACGCCGTGGAGGAGGCGCTCTGCTTCGGGTGGATCGACAGCATCGTGCACACGATCGACGAGACGCGGTATCAGCAGCTGTTCACGCCGCGAAAGCCCAGGAGCACGTGGTCACGCTCCAACAAGATCCGCGTCGAGCGGCTGCTGGCCGAGGGACTCATCCAGCCCGCGGGTCTCGCGGCGATCGAGATCGCACGGCGCAACGGATCCTGGAACAGCCTCGATGCGATCGACTCCCTCGAGTTGCCCGCCGACCTCGCCGCCGCCCTGCGTCGGGTCGCGGGAGCCAAAAGGAATTTCGACGCGTTCCCGGTCTCGGCACGGCGCGGGTATCTCTACTGGATCGCGAGCGCGAAGCGACCGGAGACGCGAACGAAGCGAATCGCGCAGGTCGTCGACTGCGCCAGACAGAACCGGAAGCTCAGGACATGAGCCTGACGCAAGGCGGCTGAACCGGTCGGTCCGCATGGCCGCGTGCAGCGCGGGATCGTAGATTCCGGCCACTCGTTCCGTCCCCCGTCCCGCTGGAGCTCGCCCCACGATGTCCTCTCCTCGCTTCTCCCGATACTGTGCCGCGGGCGGCATCGCGGTCGGCCTCGCGCTCGGGGGCGTCGCCGCACGTCGCGCGCAGTCACAGCAGCCCGTCGCGCCTGCCGAGACATCGCGCCCGTACGCCGAGCGCGTCGAGATCATTCGCACGGACCATCACGTGCCGCACATCCGCGCCGACGATCTCGCCGCCGCATACTTCGCGCTCGCTTGGGTGCAGCTCGAGGACTACGGCCCGCGCACCGCGATCAACCTGCTGCGCGCGCGTGGCGAGATGGGCCGCTGGTTCGGTCCGGATTCGATGGACGGCGATTTTCAGGCCCGGCTCGAGCACGCACATGCGGTGGAGAACTTTCACCGGCTAGATGCCGGGACGCGCGCGGTGTACGTGGGCTTTGCCGCCGGCGTCAACCGCTACATCGAGATGTACCCGGAGGAGTTTCCACCGGGATTCGCCCCGCGGTTCACGGCCTACGATGTCATGACGCGCGACGTCTCGTTCGCGAGCGCCAACGCCGCGAACCGGTTTCTCCGGCGCATGGCGCAGCTCGACTCCGCCGCGCGCGCCGATTCCACGGTAATTCCAGCGGGGCGCGGCGAGGTCGATTCCGGGCGAGGCGAGTTGGGACGCGCCGAGGCGGGGCTCGCCGAGGCGGGGCTCGCCGCCACCGGGAACGCCGGTGGCGACGCTTACCGCACCGAGGGAGCGGGAGACATCGACGAGATCGAGGAGGGCTCCAACGCGTGGGCCTTCGCGCCCTCGCGCACGCGATCCGGTCGCGCGATCCTCCTGCGCAACCCGCACCTGTCCTGGACGGCCGGCTACTACGAGGCGCACGTCACCGTCCCTGGCGTGATGGACTTCTATGGCGACTTCCGCATCGGCGGCCCGTTCGGCGTCATCGGCGGATTCAACCGTGATCTCGGCTTCGCGACGACGAACAACCAGACGGATCTCGAGGAGATCTATGAGCTGGCCGTCGATCCGGACGAGGTCGACCACTACCTCTTTGATGGCACGTCGATCCCGCTCACGCGGCACCTCGTGACCGTGGAGTGGAAGAACGGTGATGGACTCTCCACCGAGACGCGCGAGCTGTGGCGGACGCCGCTCGGCCCCGTCGTGCATCGCGCGAACGGCAGGATCTGGGTGGTGAAGGCCGCGGCCGACGGAGATTTCCGCGCGGGCGAGCAATTCCTCCGCATGATGCGCGCGACGAGCCTGGAGGAGTGGAAGGATGCCATGCGGATGCGCCAGCGCGTCAACTCCAATTTCACGTACGCGGACCGCGCCGGAAACATCCTCTACGTCTGGAACGCATCGCTGCCGCAGCGACCGCACCGGGACGGCGGCGACACGACGGCGATTCCCGCCGGCCGCACCGATGACGTGTGGACGCGGTACGTGCCGTGGGATTCGCTCCCGCAGTTCCTGAATCCGCGGCGCGGCTACGTGCACAACGAGAACGACGCGCCGATTTACGGCAACATGCACCCGCCGCTCGACCCGGATCGCTGGGGGCCCGACTTTCCCGAGCCGCCGCACCTCCTGCTGCGCTCGCAGCTCAGTCTCCAACTGATCGACAACACTCGCAAGTTCAGTCTCGAGGACGTGGTGTCGCTCAAGCACTCGTATCGGATGCTGCTCGCCGATCGGGTGAAGCCGGATCTGATCCGGGCGGTGAAGGCGACGTCGCCGACGGGTGACGTCGCCGCCGCGCTCGCGGTGCTCGAGCGATGGGACAACACCGCGGCCCACGAGAGTCGTGGCGGCGTGCTGTTCCAGATGTGGTGGCAGCGCTACTCGCGCGGATTCGAGGACGACAGCGCGTTCGCGAGACCGTGGACGATGGAGGCGCCGACCACGACCCCCGCGGGGCTCAGCGACCTGCCCCGGGCGGCCGAGGCGTTCGCGTGGGCGGTGGAGGAGACGGTGCGTCGCCATGGGGCGTTCGACGTGCCGTGGGGCGAGGTGCACCGCGTGCGCATTGGCACGATCGATGAACCCGTCGGCGGCTGCGGCGGCGCGCTCGGCTGCTTCCGCGTGCTCAACTTCCGGACGGACGACGACGGCAAGCGCTCGGTGATCGGCGGCGACGGCTGGGTGCTCGCCGTGGAGTTCGGCCGGGAGCAGCCGCGCGCCTACTCGGTGCTCGGCTACGGCAACACGAACCGCGAGGACTCGCCCCACCTCGGCGACCAGGCGGCGATGTTCGCGCGCGGCGAGATGAAGCCGGTGCGGTGGCTCCTGAAGGACATCGAGGCAAATGTCGTGGAGCGGTATCGACCCGGCGCGCCGCGATAGCACGCTCGTCCTCCCTGCCCCGCCGCCACTCGTCGGCCGCGATCATCATCTGGTCGATTCGCTCTGGTCCGCTCCCGTAGGCCGGTGTTCTGTTCGGCTCATCACCCAGCCCGCCCGGCCACGGAGGATCGATGCGGTCCATACCCAATGTGCGCAGGTGGCGCGCGGCGCCTGGCGCCGCCAGCCTGTTCGCACTCCTCGCCCTCGTTGCGCCACTCGCGTCCCAGCAGCCGGCACCACTCGAGCTGCCCCGGCTCCCGGCTCCAGTGGATGTCGACGGCACACCGAACGAGGCGACGTGGCAGCAGATCGCGCCGCTGCCACTCACGATGTACGCGCCCGTGTTCCGCGGGACTCCCACGCAGCGGAGCGAGATCAGGGTCGCCTACGACGACGAGCACCTCTACGTCGCCGGGTGGTTCTACGACAGCGATCCGTCCGGTGTGCGGGTCAACTCGCTCTACCGGGACCGCTGGAACGGCGATGATGCGCTGGCGATCTACGTCGATGCATTCAACGACAATCAGACGGCGAAATGGTTCGGCACGACGCCGGCGGGAATGCGTTTCGACCAGCTCGTGACGGAAGACGGCGCAACGCTCAACGCGAGCTGGGACGGGTTCTGGACCTCCAGGACCAGCATCACCGACGAAGGTTGGTTCGCCGAAGTGCGCATCCCGTTCTCGACGCTCGGCTTTCGCACGGGCCCGGATGGCACTGTCGTGATGGGCCTCACGGTCACGCGGCTCGTCTCGCGCAGCGAGGAGCGGGTGACCTTCCCGGCGATCGATCCGGCGTTCGAGTTCCGCCGGCCGTCGGTCGCGCAGGACGTCGTGTTGCGCGACGTGCGCACGCGTACGCCGCTCTACGTGACGCCGTACGGCCTGACCGGACGCGCGCGTCGCGCCGTCGAGGTGGATCCCTCGGGCTTCCGGACCGACCACGCGACGTCGAGCGAGATCGGCGTCGACGTCCGGTACCCGCTCTCGAGCCGCCTCACGCTCGACCTCACAGCCAATACGGATTTCGCGCAGGTCGAGGCCGACAATCAGCAGGTCAACCTCGACCGCTTCCCGCTCTTCTTTCCCGAGCGCCGGCGATTCTTCCAGGAAGGGAGTGGCATCTTCGACTTCACCATGGGCGGTGAATCCCGGCTCTTCCACTCGCGCCTCATCGGGCTCACTCCCGACTTCACGCCGCTCCCGGTGATCGGTGGCGCACGACTGGTCGGCCGCGTCGGCGCGTGGGACGTCGAACTGCTCGACATGCAGACCGAGGCGCAGGACGAGTTCCCGAGCGAGAACTTCGGCGTACTGCGCCTCCGCCGCTCGGTGCTGAATCCGTGGTCCACCGCCGGCGTCATGATGACCTCTCGCGTCGGGGGCGGCCGCCGGAACGTCGCGCTCGGCGCCGACGGGGTGTTCCGCGTTCACGGCGACGAGTATCTCACGCTGCGCTGGGCGGGCACGATCGACGACTCCGATGCGGACGGCGTTACGCTCGCCGAACGCAGCCTCCTGTACGGCAAGTACGAACGCAGAACGGGTCGCGGACTGGCGTACATCATCTCGGTCACCCACGCCGGCCCCGACTTCCGGCCGGAGCTCGGTTTCCTCCCCCGCACCGACTACACCACGGCCAACGTGCATGGCAACTGGTTCATCTTCGCGGATGAGGACTCGAGGTTCCGCCGCATCTTCCCCGGCGCGCTCGCATTCTCCACGTTCCGCAACTCGGATGGCGTGCTCGAGTCGGGGACGTACGCATTCTGGGTCCAGTGGGAGACCAAGGCCGGTAGCGGGGGATGGCTCGAGCCCAAGTGGTTTCACGAGGACGTGCTCGCGCCGTTCCCGATCGGAGACGCGATCATCCCGGCCGGACGCTACGACTTCGCGGACTTCCAGGTCTTTCTGCACATGCCGTCCGGCGCGAAGCTCCGGGCGAGCCTCGATGCACGGGCGGGCACCTACTTCGATGGCACGCGAGCACAGGCGATCTTCTCGCCCACCTGGAACCTCTCCCGCCACCTCGAGCTCGGCGCCGACTATCAGTTAAGCCTGCTCCGCTTCCCCGATCGTGATCAGTCGACCGACATCCACCTGACCCGGCTCCGCATCCGCGCCGCGCTGGATGCCCGCCTCTCGGCCAACGCCCTGGTTCAGCACAGCTCGACGAGCGATCGTCTGGATGTCAACTTCAGGCTGCGCTATGCCTTTGCCGAGGGGACGGATCTGTGGCTGGTCTACAACGAAGGGCTGGACACCGAGCGGTCGCGTGATCTCATTGGCATGCCCTCTCCGAGATCACTGGCGAGATCGTTCATCCTCAAGTACACACACACCCTGGGATTCTGAGCCCACGCCCGGACTTCCACTCGTCCGGCGTTGCTCGATTCAACCAAATCCCGACCCATGAAGCTCCGCCTCACCCTCGCCGTCTCCTTCGCCTGGCTCCTCGCCGGGGTGGTGCTCGGCGCGCAGACCGCGCTTGGCACGACGATGCGGGGGGGCGACGCCGTGTCGCTCGCGAGTGCGGTGCGGGCGGCATTGATGCAGACGCTGCCGTGGATCCCGGTGACGCTCGCGATCATCGCGCTCACGGTCCGTTTTCCGCTCTCTCGCGCGCGCTGGCGGCGCCATGCCCCCGTGCACATCGCGGCGGCTCCGGCCCTCGCGTTCGTGGCGAACGTGCTCGTGGTGCTCGGCTTCTGGGTCAGCCAGGGAAGGTTCAACGGCCTGTCGATGCTCGCGCGACAGGGAGCGCTCTGGGCGACCGTGAACTTTCTCCATGCGCTCGTCATCTACGCCGTGGTGCTGGCGATCACGCAGGGCGTGCTCTACTACCGTGAGACCCGCGAGCGGGAGCTGCGTCTCGCCCGCGTCGAGGGACAGCTCGCGAGAGCTCACGTGCAGGCACTGACTGCGCAGATCCGTCCGCACTTCCTCTTCAACACGTTGCACACGATCGGCCAGCTCTGGCGCTCGGGCCGCAGCGAGGATGCGGACGCGGTGCTCGATCATCTCGGCGCCCTGTTCCACAAGGTGCAGCACTCGACCTCGCACCTCGAGGTGCCGCTCGGCGATGAGCTCGAGGTGGTACGCGAGTATCTGGCGATCGAGGAGGCGAGGTTCCGGGACCGGCTGCGCACGACGATCGAGGCCTCGAACGACGCGCTGGCGTGCCTCGTCCCGCCGCTCATCCTGCAACCCCTGGTGGAGAACGCGATCCGGCACGGCGTGTCGGCGGTGTCATCGGCGCGGACCGTCCAGGTGCGCGCGGCCGTGCGCGGCGATCTGTTGACGCTGACGGTGCGCGACGACGGACCGGGGATGGCGAGCGCATCGCCGCAGCCCGGGAGCGGCACCGGTCTGCCCAATACCCGCGAGCGGCTCGCGCAACTCTACGGTGGCAGGGCACGGCTCATCATCGCGAATGCGTCGGGCGGCGGCACGCTCGTCAGCATCGAGATGCCGCGCGTGCCACAGGAGCTCGAGCACGCGGAGCGTGCGCACGGACGAACGGATGCGGTCCTCGACACGCCGCGTCCGACTCCGCTCGCCGTCGACGGCGCGTGAGCGCGTGAGTCCGCCGGCCTCCGATCCCCCGCCGGGGTCGCCGGGGCAGCGCGCCGACACTGGGGCCGGTGTCGCCGAGGGTGCACGCGGGCCGGTACGCGCTCTGGTCGTCGACGACGAGCCGGACGCCCGCGACGTCGTGCGAACGCTGCTCGCCGAGCATGCCGACGTGCAGCTCGTGGGGGAGGCGTCCAATGGGTGCGAGGCGGTCGAGCTCGTGCGCCGGATGCGGCCCGACCTGCTCTTCCTCGATGTGCAGATGCCCGATCTCGACGGCTTTGGTGTGCTCGAGGCCCTCGGCGACGATGTGCCACGCGGCGTGGTGTTCGTGACGGCGCACGACGAGCACGCGATCCGGGCCTTCGAGGTGCATGCGCTGGATTATGTCCTCAAGCCGTTCGGCCGACCCCGGTTTTCGGCCGCGGTGCGGCGCGCCCTGGAGCGGCTGCATGCCCTCCATGCGCTGACGCTACAGCGGACGCTCGCCAGCATGGCGGCCGATCGCCTGACGTCCGATGCCCCGGTGGGTGAGCTGTCGATGCGTGGTGATCGGACGGACTCCGCGGACGAGGGCGTGGCGGATGCGCGCGCAGCGGCCGAGGTCGCGCCGCAACGGACGGTGCGCGCCGGCGGCGGATCGCGGGTGCGTCGGCTCGGCGTCCGCGTCGGCGCCAGGATCGTGGTCGTGGACGTCGACGCGATCGACTGGATCGAGGCGTTCGGCGACTACGCGCGCATCCACACCGGCAAGCGGACGCACCTCGTCGCGCAGCGCATGCACGCACTCGAGGTTGCACTCGACGCCGGTGACTTTCTGCGCGTGCACCGCTCGGTGATCGTCAACCTGACGCGCGTGCGCGAACTGCACCGGGAGGCGGATGGCGGCGGGACACTCGTGCTCGCGGACGGCGTGCGGCTCCGCGTCGCGAGGGGACGGTGGGAGGTTCTGCGGGACGCGCTCGGCCTGGAGGAGGTGTAGCCGCTCGACCGGCGAGTCTGCCGCGCTGACCGACGCCACACCGACGTCGATCCACTGCGCCCGCAGCTCGGTCGAGAGTCGATCCACTCCGCCCGCAGCTCGGTCGAGCGTCGACTCACTCCGTCCCGCAGCGCGGTCGGACGTCGATCTACTCCGCCCGTAGCGCGGTCATCGGATCCACGCGCATCGCCCGCCGTGCCGGGATGAACCCGGCCACGACGCTCACGACGAGCAACGCCAGCGCCACCCCGACGAACGCCGCCGGGTGGCGCGGCGATGTGTCGAACAGCAGGGACTCGAGAAACCGTCCGCCGAGGAGCGCCAGCACCACGCCGATCGCGATGCCCAGCGCCGTCGCCATGACCGCCTGCCGCACCACCATGCGCGCGATCCCCCATTCCCTGGCGCCGAGGGCGATCCGGACGCCCAGCTCGTGCGTGCGCTGCGTGACGCCGTAGGCGATCACGCTGTACAGACCCACGGCGGCGACCAGAAGCGCGAGCAGACCGAAGACGCCGAACATCGTCGCGCCCAGTCGCCAGGGACGGACTCGTTCGTCGATCGCGTTCTGCATTCGACTCACATTCACGAACCTGATGGCGGGATCGATCTCGAGGAGCTCGCGGCGGAGCACCGACATGAGCGGGGCAATCTCGCCGCGCGCGCGCACGAGCAGCATCGAGCCGCCCATGCCGACCTCCTGTCCCACCGGGATGTAGTACTGCATCGCCGGTTCCTCGCGCAGCGCGTCGCGGCGCGAATCGGCGACGATGCCGACGATGCGCGAGCATTCATCGACGGAAATGCGCATGCAGGCGCCGATCGGATCGTCGCCCGGCCAGAGCGTGCGCGCCATGGTCTGGTTGATCACGGTCACGCGCTCGCTGTTCGCGCCGTCCGTCGCGAGGAAGCCCCGGCCCCGGATGATGGGCGTGCCCATCGTCTCGAAGTGCTCGCTCGTCACGGCGCTCACGAACGGCCCGCCCCCCGGGAGCTGGGGGATCGAATCCCATCCCGGGACGCCGAGCCGCACCCGGAACGAGGACTGAAACGGCGTCCCGATGGCGACGCTCGCGTGCTCGACGCCCGGCAGGGCACGGACGCGCTCGAGGGCGCGGTCGAAGATCGCCGCCCGGTTGGCGCGCGTCCGCTCGATCTCATCGTCCGTGATCGAAGCAGGTCTCGGCAGCGTCAGCGACACGGCGATCACGCGTTCGAGATCCAACCCCAGCTCCAGCGTGCGCACGTTCCACAGGCTTCGGACGAACAGCCCCGCGCCGACCAGCAGCACGACGGAGAGCGACACCTGCACGACCGTGAGCACCGTCCGCAGTCGCCCGCGCCGGCCGCCGCCTTCACGGACGCCGGCGCGCAGTGACTCGACGAGGTCCGGCCGGCTCGCCTGCAGCGCGGGAACGAGACCGATCAGCAGCGCGGTCGCGGCCGCCACGAGCAGCGTGAACCACAACACCCGCCCGTCCACCGGCGCGCCGCTCCAGGCGACATCGGGCAGCAACGTGCTCCGCATGAGCTGTCCGCCCCACCAGGCGAGCGCCAGTCCCGCCGCCGCGCCACCGAGGGCCAGCATCGTACTCTCGGCGAGCAGCAGCCGGACGAGTCGGCGACGGCCGATCCCGAGCGCGAGACGCACCGCCACCTCGCGCCGGCGCCGGACCGCGCGCGCGAGCAGGAGGTTGGCGACGTTGGCGCACGCGATCAGCAGGACGATCGCCGACACGCCGATGAGCCAGCGCGACACCGCGACCTCGCCCGTCTCGCGTCCGGAGCGATCGTAGCGAAGCGGCGCGATCGACATCCGCGCTTCGGCGAGCGCCTCGTCGTCGCCCACGTATGCCGCCCGGTGTACGCGGGTCAGGTCCTCGTCGACCTGCTCGCGCGCCACGCCCGGCTTCACGCGGCCGACGAGCTGCATCCACTGGGCGTTCCAGGTCGTCTGCCAATCCTGGGTCGTGCGCGGGCCTCGCAGGCTCATCGGCGTCCATGCGTCCACCCGCATCAATTCCACACCGGTGAATCCCGGCGGCGCCACTCCGATTATCGTCCACTCTTCCTCACCGAGCGTCAGCGTGCGCCCGAGAATGTCCGGGTCGGCGCCGAAGACACGCCGCCACAATCCATGATCGAGCACGATGACGTGACGTGCCGCGCCCGGACGATCCTCCTCGGCGGTGAAGAAGCGGCCCAGGTACGGCTGCACGCCGAGCAGCGGAAAGAAGTCGGCCGTCACCTGCCCGACATTGATCCGACTGGCTTCTCCGCCGCGGCCCAGCACCGCCTCGGTGCGCGCGTAGGCCGCGACACCGTCGAGTGTTCGCGAGTGCTCGCGCATCGCCGCGTAGCTCACGTAACCGACCGTGCTCGCCGTGAACGGCTCGCCCCACGGCGCGCGATACGTCCAGTAGAGCCGCGCCAGCTCTTCGGGCGCGCGCACGTGCTCGGGGCCCCGCAGGAGCAGGCGGTCGACGACGCCGAACACGGCGGCGTTCGCGCCGATGCCCAGGGCGAGCGTCAGGATGACGACGGCGGCGAAACCGGGAGCGCGCGCGAGCGATCGCGCGGCGAAGCGAAGATCGTACAGCACGCCATCGAGCCACTCGCGCATGCGCACGCGGACCTCCTTTTGTCGTTCGATTCGTGTGAGCTCGCGGCACGCCTGCTCCACATCGCCGAAGCGCCGCATGGCTTCGGCGCGCGCGTCCTCGGCCGACAGGCCGCGCTCGACGAGCTGCCGCGTGCGCATCTCCAGGTGGAGACGCACCTCCTCGTCCACCTCCTCCGCGAGACGCGACGTGCGTCGGAGACGAAG
>CAYLPM010000704.1:0-10027 GCA_964385525.1 uncultured Gemmatimonadaceae bacterium | reverse complement strand
GTTCGACATCGCCCTGCTACCCGCCCCGCGACCGGTCGACTCCCGGAAGACGGAGATGGAGCAGGCAGAGGAGGACGCCGAAGCGCTTGCGGGCAGGACATGAGAGTCCGTTGACGGGAAACTGGAGTGAAGTGATCAGTGATCCGTGAAAGTGGCGAGTGGTCAGAGGCACGCCTCTGATCACTCGCCGCTCGCACACGGATCACTGATCACTTCACTCCCCATTCCGCGCGCATCGATCCGTGCTCAAGGCACGACGATCGGCCCCCACTCGAAGATCCGCCACGGATCCGGCTTCAGTACATCGGGCTCCGTCCCCGGAATGAAGTACTCCGTGTAGCGATCCTCGGTCATCGTGTAGGTGTCGGCTATGAGTCCGGTACGGCGGTCGAGCTCCGCGAGCACGAGTCCGCCGGGGACGGTCCACTCGCCGGCCGAGCGGTGCTCGTACCAGCGCGCCATCGTATTGGCCCAGATCGGGGCCGCGAGCGCGCCGCCGCCGGCACCCGGCATGATCGGCGTCGGTCGATCGAAACCGAGCCACACGCCGGCGACCATCTCCGGCGTCATGCCGACGAACCAGACGTCCGTGTTGTCGTTCGTGGTGCCCGTCTTCCCCGCCGCCGGGACGGACGCGGGCAGGATGCTCCGCACCGAGGCCCCGGTTCCACGCTCCACGGCGTCGCGCAGCATGTCGCGCACGATGAACGCGACGCGCGGATCGAGCACGAACCGCGGCGGTGACGTGACGGAGCTCCACACCGCCCGGCCGGCGCGGTCCTCGATCCGCTCGATCAAGCGCGGTTCGACGGCGACACCGAGATTCGCGAACGCGGCATAGGCGGCCACGAGATCGAGCGGACGGACGGCGGAGGCCCCGATCGCGCTCGAGGGGTACGGCGCGATCGGCGAGTCGATGCCGAGTCGCGTGGCGAGCGCGATCACGCTGTCGATGCCGAGCCGCTGCCCAAGCTCCACGGCGACCGGATTGCGCGACCGCGCGAGGGCGTCGCGCATCGTCATGTCGCCGAGGAACCGGCCGTCGGAGTTGCGCGGCTGATAGAGCGAGCCGTCGTCGAGCAGGATCGCGAGCGCGGTGTCGGCGACCACCAGGCTGGCGGGCAGACTGTCCGCGAGCGCGGCGGCGTAGACGAACGGCTTGAACGCGGAGCCCGGCTGCCGGTAGGCGTTGGTGGCGCGATTGAACGGAGCCGTCTGATGATCGCGTCCACCAACGAGCGCGCGCACGTCGCCGCTCACGGGATCGAGGGCGACCATCGCGCCCTGGAGCAACTCGCCCGCACGCGCGCCGTCGCTCGCCGTCCGGTGCGGATAGTCAGGCCGCTCCTCCGCGGCGCGGATCCCCTCCACGAGCGAGAGGGTCGCGGCACGCTGGAGAGCGGGATCGAGCGTCGTGTACACGTGATAGCCGCCGGAAGCGATCTGGACGCCGGCCCTCTCCGCCTCGACGCGCACGGCATCCACGAAGTACGGTGCGGGCGCGGACATGCCGGCATTCGCAGCCACGACGACCGGCTCGCGACGCAGGCGGTCGGCGAGGGCCCTCGCGATGTAGCCCTGTTCAGCCATCAGCGAGAGCACGATGTTGCGCCGCTCGCGATTCTGGGTGGGATGGCGGATCGGGTCGTAGATCGCCGGCCCCTTGGGCAGCGCCGCGAGGGAGGCGGCTTCGACGATGCTCAGGTTCGAGGCGCTCTTCCCGAAATAGTGCCGGCTCGCGGCCTCGATCCCGTACCACCCGTGGCCGAAGTGGATCTGGTTGAGGAAGGCCTCGAGGATCTGTTCCTTCGTGTACCGCCGCTCCATCTCGCGCGCGGCCTGCTGTTCGCGGAGCTTGCGCCCGACGCCCGAGACGCCGGTGCGGTCGCGGCGATCGATGATGTCGGGGTGCATGTTCCCGACGAGCAGCTGGGTGATGGTGCTCGCGCCGCGGATGTCGCCGGTGAGCGCGTCCCTGATCGCGCCGCCGATGCCGATGACGTCCACCCCATCGTGCTCGTAGAACCGCTTGTCCTCGACGGAAATGAACGCCTGCGGCACGTACGCGGGGAGGGACCGGAGTGAGACGCTCGTGCGCCACTCGTCGCCGATCTCCCCGATCAGGGAGCCATCGCGGGCGAAGACGAGCGACGATTGAGCCGGCTGGATGAGCATCCAGGGCTCGCGCTGCTGTCCGGGCTCCTGGGTGAAGGCGGGCGTCGCGGTGACGAGCGCCGCTCCCAGAGTCAGGCTCAGCGCCACCATCGCGGCGCCGGCCAGCCGGCGGGTGAGCGCGCGGCTCCGGCTCGGCGGCAGCCGTCGATCGCGTCGGAGGGTCGCGTCGGTCATCACCTGATGTCTACCCGGAATTCACGCGAAAGATACGTCGGCTGGGCCTGCGGGCCCGGCGCAGGTACGCGGCACGTAATCCGGCGGTGACGCGTCGATCACGGTGCCCGCGGCACCGACGATTGTGGACACCGCTTCGTTGCGCCACTTTAGCGGCATGTCACCGACCGTTCACCTGGCCATCGGCCAGTTCAAGCCCCGCAAGGGCGATTATCGAGCCAGCCTCGAGCGGCTCGGCTCCCTGTTCGCGCAACTCGAGGAGCTCGATCCGCGCCCGCAGGTGCTGCACCTCCCCGAGACGGCGCTCACCGGCTATTTCCTGGAGGGCGGTGTTCGCGAGAACGCGATCACCGCCGGTACGCTCGTGCGCGACCTCGACGCCGTCTACCGCGACGCCGTCGACGTGCCGCGCCCGCTCGACGTCGTCACCGGATTCTACGAGATCTGGCGGAACCGGTTGTACAACAGCGCCCTCTATGCGACGCTCGGCGCCGGCGAACCGGTCGTGCGGCACGTGCACCGCAAGGTCTTCCTGCCCACGTACGGCCTGTTCGACGAGGAGCGATTCGTCGAGCAGGGGAGCGACATCCGCGCCTTCGACACGCCTTGGGGCCGGGCCGCGATTCTCGTGTGCGAGGACGCCTGGCACAGTCTCTCCGGTACGCTGGCGGCGCTCGACGGCGCCCAGATCGTCTTCGTCTGCGCGGCGGCGCCCGCGCGCGGTGCGTGGCCCAGACCCGATGACGTGCCGGGCCCCGCGAGCCTCTCTCGCTGGGAGCGGCTGATCCGCGACATCGCCGAGGAGCACGGCCTCTTCGTGACGCTGTCGCAACTGATGGGCAGCGAAGGCGGCAAGATCTTCGCCGGCGGCTCCTTTCTCGCCGGGCCCAAGGGTGACGTGCGGGCACGGGCGCCACTGTGGGAGGAGGCCATTCTCACCGCGACGGCCGATCTAGCGGACATGACGCACGCGCGGACCGACATGCCGCTCGTCGCGGACCTCGAGACGATGCTTCCGCACATGCTGGCGTCGCTCGAGCGCATCCGCGAGCGGGTCCCGGCCGTGGCCGAGTTCGATCCAGCCGATGATGGGCGTGCCTCCACCGCCGAGCGGCGCGAAATTGACGGCGAGGGCCCCTTCCGAGTGGTCACCGCGCCGCTCGCGGAACAGGACGCCGCGCCGCCGCTCGAGATCGACGCCTCGCTGGTCGAGGAGTGGCTCGTCCACTTCATCCGGGAGGAATTCGAGCGGCGCGGCTTCGAGAAGGCGCTGGTCGGCAT
This sequence comes from uncultured Gemmatimonadaceae bacterium, assembly GCA_964385525.1. Lineage (GTDB taxonomy): Bacteria > Gemmatimonadota > Gemmatimonadetes > Gemmatimonadales > Gemmatimonadaceae > DATKCV01. The sequence continues at coordinate 6,397 of CAYLPM010000704.1, read as the reverse complement.
CTCCGGCGGCGTCGACTCGGCCGTAACGGCGGTCCTGGCCGCGCGCGCCCTGGGCAGCGAGAACGTGATCGGCGTGCGGCTTCCCTATCGCACCTCGAGCCCGGAGAGCCTCGAGCATGCGCAGCTCCTCGTCGACGCGCTGGGGATCGAGGCGCGCACCGTCGACATCTCGGCGGCCGTCGACGGCTACCTTGACAGCGAGCCGGATGCGGATCCCGGGCGTCGCGGCAACGTAATGGCGCGCGTTCGCATGATCGCGTTGTTCGACCTTTCGGCGCGCTACCGCGCGCTGCCGCTGGGAACCGGCAACAAGACGGAGCGCCTGTTCGGCTACTTCACCTGGCACGCGGACGACTCGCCGCCGGTGAACCCGATCGGCGACCTGTTCAAGACGCAGGTGTGGGCCCTGGCCGAGCACCTCGGGGTTCCGCGCGAGATCGTCCGCAAGCCCGCGTCCGCCGACCTCGTGGTCGGGCAGACGGACGAGGCGGACTTCGGCATCACGTACGCGCGCGCGGACCGCATCCTCAATGCGCTCCTCGCCGGCCACTCCGATGCCGAGCTGGAGGCCCGCGGCTTCGACGCCGACGAGGTCGCGCTGGTTCGGAAGCGGCTCGAGGGGACGCACTGGAAGCGGAGATTGCCGACCGTCGCGCTGCTGAGCCCGACGGCGATCGGTGAATCGTATCTGAGACCGGTCGACTACTGAATTCTGACTGACTCCTGACCGGGGAAAGGAAAGAGAAGTGGTCAGCGGTCGGTGGTGGGTAGACGGTAACCAGAGTCACGCGTCGACTGTTCACTGTCCTCTGGTCACCGTCCACTGACCACTTCTCGTGGCCTGCCCTACTCCCTCAGGCCGCCATAGCGAGGCTGACCGCTCTGCGTGCCGACCGCTTGTGCGCTCGGTGCACCGCGACCGCGTACCGAATGAAATTCATCCCCGCCCACGGATACCGCGTGAAGAAGTCCGCGGGCAGCATGTCGCCCTTCATCCGGTTGCAGGCGCCACACGCGGCGACGAGGTTGCCGGGGGTGTGACCGCCGCCCTTGGCGACCGGGTGCACGTGGTCGAGCGTCGCGAGCTCGAGGCGCAGCGGCGCGGCGCAGTAGACGCAGCGGCGACCGCAGTCGCGCATCGTGGCGAGCTTGATGGCCTGCTTGTGGTGGTGGGGGAGGGTGTGGCGGGCGCGGCGCTGAAGGCCACGGGGCGCACGGGGGAGGTGAATCCGGAGGCAGTTCGGCCGTCGTCTCATTGCACCTCGCTGGGAAAGACGACACCCCGCCACGGGCAGACCGCCCGCGCGGGGTGCAGGACACAGATCGGGACGCCGACAAGTGCCACCGAGCGCCAGAGCCTCGGGGCCGTCTTCAACCATCGCTGTCGGCTGCGTGCGCTCATCCGCCTCCCGATGAGTTCAAGCCCAACATCGATCGCGACGCCTACGAAATGCAGCACACATGCCATTTGCGCAAGGCCGGTCGCGCGAATCATTGCGTGTGTTTCCCAGGGACCGTACCCGATGTGATCGTCCGGGTTCCCCGGCCCTCATACCTGTTGACGCCGGGAGACGCTCGAGGTAACGCGTGACGGGAGTGGCCATTTCGCGGCCTGCGCCACCCGCTCACACTCGCGAGGTACCGCGGGAGCAAGTGGCCACTTCGCGGCCTGCTCCACCCGCTCACATTCGCGCGGTACCGCGGGAGCAAGTGGCCACTTCACCGCGCCGCTCACCTGCTCATGCTCGTTCGCTGCACCGTCGAGCCGCGGCGACCTGCCTATGCCACCCGCTCGCTGACGATCGCCGCGCGGTGGCGTACCGGATCCCGCAGCGCGGCGATGATGCGCGCCGCGCAGGCATCGAGCTGCGTGCGGTCCGGCATCTGCGAGCCGGGAAACGGGAGCTGCACGTCGAACCCATCGCCGACCTGACGGGGGATCAGATGCACGTGGTAGTGAAACACATCCTGTCCGGCAGCCCGCCCGCTGTTCACCACGATGTTCATCCCCTCGGCGCGAGACACCTTTCGCACCACGGGGCCGAGCACCATCGCGACCTCGAACAGGTGCATCGCGAGCTTCTGCGGGATGTCGAGCAGCGAATCGTAGTGATGCTTCGGGACCACGAGCACGTGGCCCGCGTTTACCGGCTGGATGTCCAGAAAGGCAATCGCATCAGCGTCCTCGTAGCACACCGAGACCTCGGCGGCACCCTGGATCAGGTCGCAGAAGATGCAGCCGGGGGCGGACGTCGCTGGCATGATCGAGCTCCACGCATCGGGGACATGTGATGTCGACGATGTGCACCGCCATCCGCGGTCGATTCCACGGGCGGTACCTGCGTCCGCCGACGACCGCTGGCAGCGAGCACCGACCACGGAGACTGATCACTTCGTCGTCGAAGCGTTCCTTGCAGGCTCGGTGCCACCACCCCGGTCGCCCTGCGCCCAGCCCTCGCGCATTCAACTCGTTCGCCTGCCGCACCCGCGCTACGGATCGATGCGCACCATACGGTCGAGCGTGCGATAGCTCGGGTTGGAGATCGAGATCGTCGGCGTGCCGGCGCTCGTCGCCCCGACGTAGAACCAGGGGGAGATCGTCTGGTCGACGGGTACGGTGATCCGGTCGATCGGCGTCTGCCCGCCCGCATCGGCGCTCAGCGTGAGGCCCGGGCCAGCCGTGAGTTGCCAGATCGTTGCCGCCGCGACCGGTCCGCCATGGTTCCCGTCCGGTCCCAGGACCAGGAGCCGGACCATCACGGTCTGACCGAGCTTCAGTGCCGCCAACGGCAGCCCCTGATCGGTCGCGAGCTGAATCGTCCCGAGATCCACGCGGATGATCGTCGAATCAGCGACGTAGCCGGGCATCACGGCGATCATCGTATCGACACCGGCTGCGCTACCCGTCACGCGAAGCGGCGCGTAGCTCTCGCGTGCCGGGATCTGCACGGTATCGGGCGCCGCGGCGACGTCCGCGTTCGACCGGAGGAGCTTCACGGTGCGAGCGCTGTCGACGGTCGCGGCGAGCCACAGATCGTTGTTGGCGTATTGTCCAACACCGAGCACCAGCTCCGGGTGGCCGAGCGAGATGTCCGGGCGCCGGACCTCGATCGTGTCCGACTCGGCGCGGCGATACGCAACTGGCGTGGTGCGCGCGTCGGACGCCGAGAGAAGCGTCGTACCGACGCCGGCGGCGAGCAGCGAGGCGCCGTTGCCATCGAGGCCCGAAGCGTTCGTGCCGGCGAGGATCGTCACGGTATCGCGGTCCAGCTTCGCGGCGGCGGGGTTCGAGGACTCGAGCTGAACGATCACGTCCTCGGTCACCGTGCGCAGGTTCCCGCGATGATCGGTCGTGTTGATGGTCACCGGCTCCGGCGCATCGACCGTGTAGCGCCAGGTCGATCCGTATATCACGAAGCCGGGCCGGCCGACTTCGATCAGCGCGCTCGCCGGATGATACCCGTCGGCGACCGCGCGGAGCTGTACCGTGCCGGTGGCGTCGCCGCCCGTGATCCGGAACGTCGCCATCGTCTCGCCCGCGGGAACCACCACCGAAGCCGCCACTCCGGCGACCCGCGCATCGCTCGTCGACAGGAAGACGGTCACCGGGACGGTGGGTGCGACGGGAAGCGACACCCACTGGTCGTAGTCCTCGGTCTGCTGCCGCATCCCGACCGCGACCGTGGCCTGGCCGAGCGAGAGCGGGGGTGCTGTCACGGCGACCGCGACGCTGGTGTCGGAAACATGGACGCCCGCCGAGTCCTCGAAGATCAGTGCCGCCACACCCGGACCGACGAAGCTCGCCTGCACCGGTGTCGAGATCGAACCACCGGCCGGGATGTGAATCCACGCCAAGTCGACGGCGAGGACGTTTGGATTGCTCGAGCTCACGCGGACGCTCACTCCGACGTCGGATGCGTGCGTCTCGCCCGCCCCGTCGCCCGGCCGCACGCGCACCTCGTACGACGGACTGCCGAACGGTACCGTCGACGGCAACGTCTGCCCATCGATGAGGTGTGGCACCGTCACGGTGTAGAAGAGCGTATCCGGGTCGTAGCCCACGCCGCTGACGATGATCGTGTCGACGCCCGGGGCGGTGCCGGAGACGGGGATCTCCGCCCACGTCTCCCCCGCGGGGATGGTTACCGTCGCCGGCACCGCCGTGCCGCGCGCGCCCTCGAATCGGATCTGCACATCCGTCGCCTGCGGCTCCGCGAGCCGCACGTAGTCCAGGGTGATGCGCCGCTGCCCCGCGCCGATGGTGCGCTCCCGCTGACCATCGTTGACCAGCAGGCGGCTACCGACCACCGTCAATGTCCCCGTTGAGTCATCGAGGTAGCTCGACGCCTGCGCGCGCACCCGGGTGCTGCCGGGCAGGAGCCCGCGCACCGATCCACCCGCGAACGACGCCCCCGCCTCGATCATCACGCTGTCCGGCTCCGCGGCGAGCACGTCCTCATCGCGCGGACGAATGCGGACCACGACCCGCGACGTCGTCGTGTGCTGGTTGCCGAGCGAATCGGCGGTGTACACCCACACGCTCCGCGTGCCGTTCACCGGGATCGTATCGCCATCGACGGCGATCACGACCTTCGGCGACGTCACGATGACGACCCGGTCCTTGCTCTCCATCTCGGGCGTGCTGGCCTCGAGCGTCGCGGTCCCCGGCGAGATCCCTTCGATCGGCACGTACGCGTGAGCGGCGCCCGCCGGGATCGTCACGCTCGCGGGCACTTTCAGGACCCCCGGCGCGCTGCTCGTGAGCATGAACGTTCGATCGACCTGCGTTACGGATGGGAGCGAGATGCTCGCGGCCTGGTCGTTCTGCTGTTCTTCGCCGATCGTCGGCGCCGCGATGAGATCGAACGAGCCCCCGACCACGCGCACCCGCACGGAATCGGCGCGGTGCCCGCCGGCCGTCGCCCGCACCCAGGCCGTGCCGGGCCCGCGCGCTTCGAAGCGCACGCTCCAGTTCGACGATTCGTCGATCGCGATCACGGGAACGCTGTCCAGCACCGCCACCACCGATGGGTCGCTCGACGAGACGCGCACCACGAGCGACGAGATCCGCGGGTGCTCGACGCCCAGGGAATCGGTGACGGAAACCGACAGGTAGTCCGCCTGCCCCGCGAACCGCTCGTGCTCGCAGCAGACCGCGAGGCGCGGCGTCGTCACGATCACGAGCTGCGTGGCGTCGGTCCACCCGGGGGCGCTCGCCGTGAGCGTGACTTTGCCCGGCCGGAGGCCGCCGAGCCCGAGGTGCGCCGTCGTGTTCTCCGTCCCGATCACGACGATGTCGTCGCCCTGCACGACCGTGGGGTCGTCGGCGCGGATCGCGACGCTCAGCGGCCGATGCATCGGCCACGGCGTCCGAACGCCGAGCGCCTCTCGAAACGCGTCCTCGCGGTAGCCGCCCGACAGGTACTGCCCCGCCCCGACGATGACCTCGTCCGTCGCGATGATCGTGCTCGTCGCATCGGGGAACGACGCCTCCAGAGCCTCGCATTGCGTACATCCCGAATCCGGGTGCTCGCGCGTGAACGACAGCACCGCATCCGCGACCACCACCTGGGCCGCTATGCCGCGGACGCCTGGAGCGACCGGCTCGAGAGCAGTCTCCCCGGCGCGGAGACCGCGCAGCGTGACCTCCGCCGCCAGATGTCCCGCCGGAATCACAACCGGATGCGGCGAGACCGCCACGATCCCCGTTCCGCCATCATTGAACTGGAGCGCCATCCCGCCGGCCGGCGCCGGCTCCGTGAGCAGCACGCGCACCCCGATCTCGTCGGTCGCGTTGATCGCGATCACTGACGGGTCGAACGACACACCGGGCTGCGCGGCGATCACCGCCGACGCGCTGCCATAGCCCGTGAGCGAGTCCACGGCGACCAGCACGGCGCTGCCGGCCGTGTGTCCGCGAACGCGCACGATGCGGCTCGTGCTCGACGGATCGAAGCGCACCGACTTCGGCTCGACGGAGACGGCCGGATCGCTGACGGAGAGGTGCACGTCCACCGGACCGAGCGGGTTCGGGCGGCTGAGGAAGATCGGCACGTCGACCGAGTCCGAGTAGCCGACCGGGATCGTGTCGCGCGCGAAGCTGATCGCGGCGGGCGCGGCGTCGGTGACGTCCACGGTCGCGGCGGGCGATGAGATCGCATCCGCACGCACGCTCACCGTCGTGGTGCCGAGCGTGAGGCCCACCACGAACCCCTGATCCGCGCTGGCTATCGTCGACTGCGCAACGCTCCACGCATACGCGCCCTTGGGAAATCCGGCGATCACGAATCCGTTCGGGTCGAGCGCGCGGGGGGTGCGCGGGGCGGCGCCGCCCACGCCGATCGAGATCGGATCGGGCGACAGCGTGATCGCCGCGAGCTGCTGCTGCACGCGAACC
>CAYLPM010000703.1:0-1882 GCA_964385525.1 uncultured Gemmatimonadaceae bacterium | reverse complement strand
AGAGTACCTCCGGGTGACTCAGAAACGCGGTCGGGTCGCGGGTGCGCCCGCCGGGCGATGCAGTGGGCGCGGCATGCTGACCGTCCCCACCCGCCGCGACCAGTTCGGAAGCGATTCACCACCGGGACAGATGGTCAGGGTCGGCCCCTCGAACTTGAACGTGGTTCGTCCACCGCCGAGCTGCGAGCGGATGGCGCCGGTCACCGGGACGCCGAGCGCGTTGGCCATGCCGGACAACAGCGCGCGGCCCGCGGCCCCCTGCCCGACGCGACATCCGTGCATTTCGACGCTGCCGAAGGACGCGAAGATCGGCCGGAGCACCCGCAGCGCGTCGAAAAAGCCGGCGCCGTAGCGGTGGTCGAACGATGAGCCCCGGTTGCCGGATCGACCCGAGGAGACGATCATCTCGCCCGGCCCGCCGTGCCCGTGGAACCTCAGGAGGACGACCTGGCCGATTCGCGCGCGCGAGTGGATGGTGCTCAGCACGACCGGGGCACCCTGGCTGAGTCCGAACTGCTCCAGTACCGTCTGACCGTACGGTGCGAGATCCTCGTGATCGAGGATCGCATGCCGGCGCAAGTCGTGATCGGTGCGGTCGACCGAATCGATCATCTGCCATTCGGCGCCCACCACGCGCCGCCACACCTCGTAATCGACCGTCTCGCTCCGGCCGAGATGGTTCGCGGAGCGGAACCGCTCCACGGCACCCGCGGTATACCGGCCGAAAATGCCGTCGACGGACAGGTACTCGGCGGTGCTCGGGACCTGGTTCAGGTACGACTGCAGCACGGCCACCGTCGGGAGGCGGTCTCCCCTTCGCAGCGTGATCATTCGCCACTTCCTCCGGGTTGTCGGCCGGCAGCGGCCAGACGCTGATTCTCGACGGCGGGCTTCGGGGGGGCAGCAGATCACCGTGTCGTCGCGCGAGACACGGAGCGACGGGCCGCATCGTACGCGGCCGCGCACAGGTCGCTCGCCGACTATTGGCGGCGCTGCCGCGTCGCGCAAGTCACCGCAGGTAACAGGCAGGCGGAACGCCGCGGTTGACGGCGCCTGGCCGGCGATGTACGTACAGCGGATGGTGAGGACGATGGATCCGGCGCAGCCGACCAACGAGCTGCTGACGATCCGCTTCGTCCGTGTCGACGGCGGCCGGGTGAGCGGTGCGCTCGACCCGTACCACGATCCCGTCTGCGGATGTCCGCTCGAGACCACGTTCACCGGGCGACTCGTGGACGCCTCGACGATCGAGGGAACTTTCGTCAGCAGGGGACCGCCGGGATACCGCACCGCGAACGGCCGCTGGCGAGTGACACGCTCGAAGGAGTCGAGACAAAGCTGAGGAGGGCTCGCACATGTCGTCCCGCTCCCGTTCACGAAGGCTCGCCGGCCCGCCGGCGGCGTCCCTCGGAGGCCTGTCGGCGGCAGCAGCATTCATTCTTCCGCTCGCCTCGAGCCTGATCGTGCCGGCGGCGGCGCTCGGCCAGAGCGGGGACACCATTCGCAGCTCGCTGCTGACGGTCGACGTGTACACCGGACGCATCGACACCGTCTTCACCGAGGATCGGCACTTCGAGGCGCCGAACTGGTCGCCGGACGGGCGCTTCTTCATCGTGAACAGCCGCGGACGGTTGTATCGCGTGGCCGCGGGCGGCGAGAAGCATCTGGAGGAGATCCCGACCGGCTTCGCGACACGCATCAACAACGATCACGGCATCTCGCCCGATGGGAGATCGATCGTCTTCAGTCACGACGCCGAGGAGCACATCACCGAGCCTGAGCAGGCGTGGCTCGCGTCGAGCATCTACATCATGCCGATCGAGGGTAGCGCGAGCCCGGTGAAGGTGACGACCAGAGCGCCGAGCTTCTGGCACGGCTGGTC
>CAYLPM010000702.1:0-2638 GCA_964385525.1 uncultured Gemmatimonadaceae bacterium | reverse complement strand
AGCACGGCATCGTAGATGTCGAGATCCGTCATGTACACCCGGCGAGCCAACAGCGCCGCGTTGTCCAGCACGACCCGGTCCGCGTACGTCGGGCCGATCGTCCGCAGCGTCGGGATGATCTCGGATCGCAGCCGGTCGCGCGCGCGGCTGTAGATCGTGTCACGCACCGCCAGGCGGGCATCGCGATCGTCCGGGAGCGCGCGAAAGGCGGAGTCGAGCTCCGCGTAGAGCTCCGCCCAGAATCGCGCGAGGCGCTTGTCATCTTCCCACCGCGCCTCCACACGCTCCGCGGCCGCCGTGTCGCCGCGCGTGCGAAAAAACCACGCCGCGCCGCGCGCGCCGACGAAGCTCGCGAACGACTCGTTGAAGACGGCCTGCCCCGCCGCATAGAACTCGTTGTGGCTGATCTCGTGAATCACCGTGTTGGCCAGCGACATTGAATCCTGACGCAGCGTCGTGGACAGCAGCGGATCGTTGAACCAGCCCAGGGTGCTGAACGCCGACGCCGGACGCACGTACGTGTCGTGGCCTCGATCCTCGAGCTCCGCGGCCGCGCGTCTCGCGTCGCCGAAGTCGAAGTAGCCCTTGTACGGCACGCGACCGACGATCGGAAACCACCAGGTGTGCGGTTCGAGCACATCGCGCCGCGCGGCCGAGAGCAGGAGCAGCAGCGTGTCGCGGCGGAGGGGCGTGAACATCGTGAAGCTGCGTCCCGCATCGAGCTCGAGCGAGTCCGCCGCGAACGCTCGCGCCGCCTGCACCAGCCGCAGCTTCGCCCGCGTTCCGGCGTCGATCGTGGAATCACTCACGAGCTCGGCGATGGGACGCCGGGCGGCGAGAATCTTCGCCTCCTCCCACCCCGCGCGCCCCAGATAGCATCCGACCGGCGTGAGCAGGAACCCGACGACGGCCACCACCAGGCTGACCGAGATGATGCGCCCGATCGACCGTCGGCGGCGGCGGCCGGCACTCGCGCTCACGGAGGCATCGTCCGGACTCGTAATCTCTTGCATTGAAGGCACTTGAAGACTGACGACGGAACGCCACGGTCTTTGACACCGTCGGGTGGAGCAGAGTATCTTCGAATGATGTCGTTCGTACACCTGCACTGCCACTCCGAGTACTCCCTTCTCGACGGCGCCAACCGGATCGACGACCTGATCGCGCGGGCGCTCGAGCTCGAGCAGCCTGCGCTCGCCATTACCGACCACGGCAATCTGCACGCGGCGTGGGAGTTCCAGGAGCAGGCGAAGAAGTCGAAGCTCAAGCCGATCATCGGGATGGAAGCCTACGTGGCACCCGGGGACCGCCGCCAGCGCGCGCGGCCCGCCCCCGGCGCCAAGCCGTACTACCACCTCGTCCTCCTCGCGCGCGACGCGGTCGGCTACCGCAATCTCGTCAAACTCTCCTCGCTCGCCTACACCGAGGGCTTCTACGTCCGTCCGCGCGTCGATCGCGAGCTCCTCCAGCGCTACTCGGAAGGCCTCATCGTGTCGTCGGCCTGCATGGCCGGCGAAGTCGCATCCAACCTGCTGGCGGGCCGCTACGACGCCGCGCGCGAGGCGGCGAGCTGGTACGCCGAGCTGTTTCGCGACCGCTATTACCTCGAGGTGCAGGCGCACGACTCCGAGGGACAGGCGCGTCTCAACACGGAGGTCTTTCGTCTCGCCGACGATCTCGGACTTCCCGTCGTCGCCACCAACGATGCGCACTTCCTGCGATCCGGTGATCACGATGCGCACGACGTGCTGCTCTGCATCGGGCTCGGCAAGGACCGGTCCGATGCCGATCGCATGCGCTACGACAAGGGCCTGTACTTCAAGTCGGCACCGGAGATCGCGGCCCGTTTCGCGGACCGGCCTGATGCGCTGGAGAACACGCTCCGAATTGCCGATCAGGTCGACATCCAGTTCTCCAAGAAGTACCACCTGCCCGCGTTTCCGCTCCCCGACGACGTCGGGACCGAGAACGAGCTCCTGGTGCGGCTCGCCGAGGACGGTGCTCGGGAACGCTACGGGGATCCGCTCCCGACCGACGTTCGCGAGCGCCTCGACTACGAGCTCGGCGTCATAACGAAGACGGGCTACGCCGGCTACTTCCTGATCGTCGCCGACTTCATCCGGGCCGCGCGCGACCGTGGCATTCCGGTGGGTCCCGGCCGCGGTTCCGCCGCCGGATCGATCGTCGCGTACGCACTGCGCATCACCGACGTCTGCCCGCTCAGGTTCGACCTGCTGTTCGAGCGCTTCCTGAACCCGGAACGCGTCTCGATGCCCGACATCGACGTCGACTTCTGCTTCGAGCGGCGCGGCGAGGTGATCGAGTACGTGCGGCAGAAGTACGGCCGCGAGTCCGTCGGACAGATCGTCACCTTCGGGACGATGAAGTCGCGGGCGGCAATCAAGGACGTCGGCCGCACACTGGGCTTCACGCCGGCGGAGACGGACCAGTTGGCCAAGCTGATTCCGAACCAGCCGAACTACTCGCTCACCGTGAAGGACGCGGTCTCCCAGGTTCCGGAGGTCAAGAAGCTCTACGGCACCGACGAGCGGTACCGGCAGCTCCTCGATTACGCGATCGCGCTCGAGGGGCTCTCGCGACACACGGGCGTGCACGCGGCCGGCGTCGTGATCGCCCC
>CAYLPM010000701.1:0-2830 GCA_964385525.1 uncultured Gemmatimonadaceae bacterium | reverse complement strand
GTCAAGCGCGAGCGGATCTCGACCGGCGACCTCGACGTGATCCTGCTGCGCAACGATCCGGCCGCGGATTCGGTGGACCGTCCGTGGGCGCAGTTGGCGGGCGTGATCTTCGGGCGCCGCGCGATGCACCGCGGCGCGATCGTGCTCAACAACCCCGACGGCCTCACCAAGGCGCTCAACAAGATGTACTTCCAGGACTTCCCGGAGGAGGTGCGGCCGCGCACGCTGATCACGCGCAGCCGGGAGGACATCAAGGCTTTCGCGAAGGCGGAGGGTGGGACGATCGTGCTCAAGCCGCTCCAGGGCTCCGGCGGCCGGAGCGTGTTCCTGGTGAAGCCCGACGACGGATCCAACCTCAATCAGATGATCGACGCCGTTTCACGGGACGGGTACGTGATCGCGCAGGAGTATCTGCCGGCGGCCGTGCGGGGCGACATGCGGCTGTTCGTGATGAACGGGGAACCGCTCCTGTGCAAGGGACGCTACGGGGCGTTCCGCCGGGAGCGGGCAGGCGGCGACATGCGCAGCAACATCCACGCGGGCGGGACGGTCGCGAAAGCGGAGGTGAGCGACATCGCGCTGCGCATCGCCGAGGTCATCCGGCCGAAGCTCGTGATGGACGGCATGTTCCTCGTCGGGCTCGACATCGTCGGCGACAAGCTGATGGAGATAAACGTGTTCAGTCCCGGCGGGCTCGGCAGCGCGCAGGAGTTCGAGAAGGTGGATTTCTCGCGGCACGTCATCGAGGCGCTGGAGCGCAAGGTGCAATACCTCGCGCACTACCGCCGCAGCACCGATCACGCCGTGATCGCGATGCTGTGAGCCGTTCGACCGCGCACGGCGGGGTGCTGCCGAGCGGATGGGAAGCGCCGGGAGTCGCGAGGGGATGCCCGTCCTGCGGCATCCCCTCGCGAACGACTACGGCCGCCGTTCGCGGTCGATGTCGCCCTTCCGGTCGACGTCGATACGTTCCTTCTCGAGGTCCGCCTCGATCGTCTGCTTCTCCGTGGTCGTGTGCTTTTTCACCACGACTTCTTCCTTCGGCACGGTGCGCTTCTCGACCACCACCTGCTCCTCGGATACGGGGATGCGCACCTCGTCCTTGCCGATCCTCGGCTCGCTTCGCATCCCCGGCGATACCGGACGCCGCTCGACCGTGACCTCCTCGCGCCGCACCGGAACCTCCTTGCGCACGTGCTCGGTCTCGACGCGCTTCTGCACGTCCACTTCGCCGGCCTGCACCTTCTGCTTGCCGATCGCCAGCTCCTCCTCCGAGCGGGTGAGATACGCGGCGTTCTCGCGCCCCGCGCGGCGACCGCCCCAGAATTCGCGGTCGTCGTACAAGTGCGAAGCGTCCGCGCCTGCCTTTGCGCCGCCGCCCGCCTTCGCGCCGCGCGTGGCGTACCACCCCTCGAGCGATCGCTCGTAGTCCGCGGTCAGGCGGCTCCGGTCGTAGGCGGGCGCCGCGAGAAGCTCGGTGGTGCTCTCCGGCACGAGCACATTGTCGTTGTCATCGTCGAGTCTCGCCGTGCCGATGGGCACGAGCACGTGGCGGTCCTCGGAGAGCGCGAGCTCCTTGCGATCGAGCTCCACCTCGAGGTAGCGCACGCGCATCGCGGAGCGATCGACGATCAGGTCGTCGACTTTCCCGACGCGGCCTCCGTCGGCCGTTCGGACGTCCCAGCCGCGGATGTCCGGATCCTCGTCCGCGACCTCGTAGTCGTCCAGATCGCCGAGGCGCTCGAGCCCCTGCGCGGAGCCGGCGGCCGTTCGCTCGAGCCCGGCACCGGTGACGGTGCGATCGATGTCGTCCCTGTCGTGTCGCATGTGTATACCTCCAGTAGTGATCGTCGGATTACCGGGTCGTGCGAGCGCGCTGCGTCGCGCGCTCGCGTCCCGGGATGGTGCTGGACGGTTGACCGCCGCCGAGCGGCGGTCAACCGAGTCGGATCAGGTCGGCGTGTTGCCCATCGTCTGCAGGGCGGTCGCGGCCCGATCGAAGAACTGCTGCACCTGCGCTCGCTGCTCGAGCAGCGGCCGGTCGGGCTGCACGTTCTGCGCGGCCTGTCGCGCCATCGTGACGTCATTCGCCGAGTTCGGATATCGCTGCGTTCGCAGGTGGTCCATCAGTTCGCTCGATTCGAGGAACGCCTGCCGTGCGTGCTGCGCGTGATTCGGCGAATTCCAGTCACGCTCCAGGGCATCGGCGAGTCCGCGGATCGAGTCCACGCGTGGACGCAGCGCCTCCATGCCCGATGTGTCGCGGTCGGCGAGCGACTCGATCGCCGCGGCAAGGCGGCGAATGCCATCCGCGGTGTACGCGTGCGTGGTGTCCTGGTCCTGCCTGGCACGGTGCTCATCGGTCCATCGTACGAACGACGAGACGTCTTCCGGCGCGTTGTCGCGCATGTCGGCAGTCGTGCCGCCAGCCGTGTCGACGACCTGCCCCGTCGTGTCCTGGAGGACCGTGAATCCGTCACGATCGCCCCGCTGCGAGAGCAGCCACCACGCGAGCAATGACAAGAGGATCAGCCCGAGCACGATCCACGGCCAGGTCGTTCGCTCTTTCCGTTCGATGTGAATTTCCGCCATCTCATCCTCCCTGCTGAGTGAATCCGATCTCGGCACCTTCAGCGTGCCGGATCGCGCGATGCGTCCCTCCGCTGGTGTGGTGTTCGTTCGCGCTGAAGTGCGCGTGTTCACGATGAATATCGATGCGGCAACATCCGGTCCATCCGGGCCTCCGGCCGCCGGAGTTCGTCCGCGCGTCCAGGCAACTGCATCGCGCGCCGCGCGTGAACCTTCGACGCTGGCGGGTGCCCGGAACGGA
>CAYLPM010000700.1:0-5001 GCA_964385525.1 uncultured Gemmatimonadaceae bacterium | reverse complement strand
AGACTCGAGACTGCCAGCGATGCCAGCGTGCCAGCAGGAAGCGACAGCGTGCGTAGTTGGCTGGCCAGCTGGCCGGCTCGTGGCTGGCAGTCTCGAGGCTTGGATTCCCTCAGCCCTTCCTCGGATTCGATAATCTTCGTGATAATCTTCGTATGGGAGCCGCCTCACCGTGAAAGTCGCCGTCTGCATCAAGCGCGTCCCCGACATGGAGGCCCGCTTCAGGATCGCGGGTGACGGAGCGTCCGTCGACGAGGCGGGCCTCAAGTACGACATGGGCGACTTCGACGGATATGCCGTCGAGGTGGCGCTCCAGCTCACGGAGAAGCAGGGCGGCGAGGTGGTCGCCATTTCGGTCGGGCCCGACGTCGTGCAGGAAACGCTGCGCAAGGCGCTGAGCATGGGCGTCGCGCGCGCCGTGCAGCTGAAGACCGATGCCATCCCGTTCGACGGTTTCGCGATCGCCAGCGCGCTGGCGGCCGAGCTGAAGGACGGCGGCTACGACCTCGTGATGTTCGGCAAGATCGCGCTGGATTCGGCGAACGGCATCATCGGTCCGATGACGGCCGAGCTCCTCGATCTGCCGTGCGTCACCGCCTGCTCGAAGCTGGAGATCGCCGACGGGCGCGGTACGGCGCGCCGCGAGCTGGAGGGTGGCGCGGAACTGCTCGAGTTTCCGCTCCCCGCGGTAGTGACGATCGACGAGGGGATCGCGCGGCCGCGATACCCCGCGCTCAAGGGGATCATGGCGGCCAGGAAGAAGCCGCTCGAGGTGAAACCGGCACAGCTCGGCGAGCAGCGCGCGAAGGTTCGCGCGATGGAGCTCCCCGCCGAGCGCGCGGCGGGCCGCATCATCGGCGAGGGGGCGGAGGCCGTGCCCGAGCTCGTACGACTGCTTCAGACCGAGGCGAAGGTACTCTGATGGCGAACGTGCTCGCATTCGCGGAGGCGCGCGGCGGCGCGCTCCGGAAGATCGCGCTCGAGGCGGTGAGCGCCGCACGCACCCTCGCCGATGCGACCGGCGGCGGCGAGGTGCACGCGTTCCTCGTCGGCGCGCCTGGGATCGCGTCGCAGTCGCCTCGCCTCGCCGCGCACGGCGCCGACGTCGTGGTGGTGACCGAGCACCCGGCGTTCGAGAACTACAATCCCGAGGCGGCGGCGGCGGCGGTGGCCGGGCGCGTGCGGTCCGGCGGCTATCGCGCGCTGGTCTTCGGCACGTCGGCGCAAGGCCGCGACCTCGCCCCGCGCGTCGCGGCGAAGCTCGGTGAGGCGATGCTCTCGGACCTCGTCTCCTTCGAGGTGAGCGGCGATGCGATCGTCGCCCGGCATCCGACGTACGCGGGCAAGATCATCGCGACGGTCGAGATCACCGGAAGCCCCGCCATCCTCTCGCTGCGCCCCAATGCGTTCGCGGCGACGGAGAACGCGAAGGCGGGTCGGGTGGAGAATGCGCCGCCGGTCGCCGATCCCGCTGCGTCGCGCGTCGTGGTGAAGGAGACGATCCAGGGGAACACCGCCCGGCCCGATCTCGGCGAGGCGCCGATCATCGTCAGCGGCGGCCGCGGGCTCAAGGCGCCGGAAAACTTCAAGCTCGTCGAGGATCTCGCCGAAGCGTTCGGCAACGCGGCGGTCGGCGCGACGCGAGCGGTGACCGACGAGGGCTGGCGACCGCACAGTGACCAGATCGGGCAGACGGGACGCGTCGTGAGTCCCGACCTGTACGTGGCCGTCGGCATCTCGGGCGCGATCCAGCACCTGGCCGGCATGCGCACCGCGCGTACGATCGTCGCGATCAACAAGGATCGCGAGGCGCCGATCTTCAAGGTCGCTGACTACGGAATCGTCGGCGATGCGCTGGAGATCGTGCCCGTGCTGACGCAGGCCGTCCGCGGCGCCCGGCAGCAGGGCTGACGGATCGCTTCGCCTCGCATCTCGCCCGGCGGAGGAGCGCTCCCGCGAATATCCGCCGAGATCGCTGCTGCAGCGCATCGCCCGGCCGAAGCAGGATGAGTCCGTTAAGCCCGGTTCCCGCCGGCTCGCGGATGCGCTCGCGTTCCGCACCCGGAGATGTGCGGTTCGTCACTGATTCGATGTCATCCAAGTCGTTGGTGCCGCGCGCGATGCGAATCCGGCACCAGACCGATGGAGTGCGCATGGACCTTGCAAACCCGGTGCGTGAGCTCGCGCGTGCGAGCTCCACCGTGCGACGGCCGCGACGCTCGCGACGCGACGGTGATCCGCAACCCGAGCGAAGTGAGGAAGCATGAGAAAGCTATTGGTTGGTGCAGCATTCGCGACCCTGATCGCGGCACCGCTCCGGGCGCAGGGCGCCGGTGACCCGATCACGTCGGGCAGCGGTTCGTTCTACCTCGGCCCGTATGTCGGCTACATGATCTTCGGCGATCTGGCCGACCTTCCCGACGGATCCGAGTACTCGAACGACAACGGCCTCTCCTTCGGCGCGCAGGCGGGCTTTAGCTTCAGCCCCAACTTCACCCTGCTCGGCAATTTCGCCTACAACAAGTCCAAGTTCACGATCGAGCCGAGTGGTGGCGGCTCCTTCAGCGCGTCGGGTGATGTCGGCGTATGGTTGTACGATGCCAACCTGCAGTTCCGCCTCCCGTTCGGGCAGGACATGGGCTGGATCGCTCCGTTCGCGCAGCTTGGCGCGGGTGCCGTCAAGTACACGTTCGACACGGACGACTTCAACTCGGATGGCACCACGAACGTCGCGTTCAATCTCGGTCTGGGTGGGGATTTTCAGTTCCTGGAGCGGATGGGCGCACGCGTCATGGTGAAGGACTACATCACCTCTCTGAACTGGACCGACATCAACGAAGTCGACTTCAGTGGCGCGGACGATGACACCTCGCACAACTGGCTCCTCTCGTTCGGCCTGAACTTCGGCTTCTGAGCCGGACGCGGATCGGATCGACATGGACGGGGCGCCGCGAGGCGTCCCGTTCTTGTATCCGCCCCGGGCGAGACGTAGCTTGCGCGCCATGACAGCGACGCGCGCCGCGCGTGAGCTCCCGCCGGGCGCCGCGACCCTCGGAGATGCCGCATGAGCATATCGAACGTCCTCTTCCTGCTCATCCTCCTGCTCGCGTTCGGCTTCTTCGCCTACAACGTCCAGCGCCTCGTCGCCTACCTCCGGGTCGGCAGGCCCGACCACCGCACCGACAACGCGCTCGCCCGATTCCGCAACGTGCTCACGATCGCGTTCGCGCAGCGGAAGATCCTGCGAGAGCCCGTCGCGGGGTTCATGCACGCGTTCATCTTCTGGGGCTTCGTCGTCCTCACGCTGGGGACGATCGAGATCCTGATCGAGGGCGTGTGGCCGTCGTTCTCGTACGCGATGCTGCTCCCCGAGCCGCTGTTCGCCGCCTACGCGCTGTCGCAGGACGCGTTCGCGCTGCTCGTGCTCGGCGCGGTCGGCTTCGCCTTCTACCGGCGGCTCGTCCTGCATCCGCGCCGGCTCGAGGGCGACGAGACCGAACACATGGACGCGCTGATCATCCTCGGCCTGATCGGCGCCCTGATGCTCACGCTCCTCCTCACGGGCGCGTTCCACTTCGCGTTCGACCCCGACGCCGTTCCGGCCTCCAAGCCGATCTCGCGCGCGCTCGGCGCCGGCCTGCGGTTCCTCGACCCGGAGGTGGCGTACACCGGCTACAGATTCAACTGGTGGCTGCACGCGCTCCTGATCCTCGCTTTTCTCAACTACCTCCCGTACTCCAAGCATTTGCACATCGCGAGCTCGATTCCCAACGTCTACCTCTCGAATACGAGCGGACCGGGCCAGGTGGGCGTCATGCGCGCGATGGATCTGGAGGCCGAGGGCGTGGAGCAGTTCGGCGCGGCCGACATCGAGGATCTCACGTGGAAGAATCTCCTCGATGGCTACTCGTGCACGGAGTGCGGGCGGTGTACGGCCGCCTGCCCGGCGAATCTGACGGGGAAGGTCCTCAGCCCGCGCAAGATCGTGATCAACGTGCGCCAGCGGCTGATGGAGAAGGGCCCGCTCCTCGCCGGCGACGTCGGCGAGTTCGTCGAGCCCGCGCTCGTGCACGGCGAAGGAGGCGACGCGGGCAACGAGACGCTGGATGGCGTGCTCGCCCACCGCCTCCTCGATCACTACATCACCGAGGAGGAGCTCTGGCAGTGCACGTCGTGCCGCGCGTGCGTCGTCGAGTGCCCGGTCTCGATCGACCAGCTCGACGTCATCAACGAGATGCGCCGACACCTGGTGCTCATGGAATCCCGGTTTCCTCCGGAGATCCAGCCGGCATTCGAGTCCATGGAGCGCAACGGCTCGCCGTGGGCGTTCAGCCCCGCCGATCGCGGCGCCTGGGCCGATGGGCTCGACATCCCGACGGTCGCCGAGAAACTCGAGCGCGGCGAGAGGCCCAACGTCCTCTTCTGGGTCGGATGCATGGGAAGCTTCGACGATCGCGCGAAGCGCATCACGGTCGCCTTCGCCCGCATCATGCAAGCCGCGGGGATCGACTTCGCGATTCTCGGCCAGGAAGAGAAGTGCAATGGCGATCCGGCGCGCCGCATGGGCAACGAGTACCTGTATCAGATGCTCGCGCGCGACAACGTCGAGTTGCTGAATCGCTACGAGGTCCGCACCATCGTGACGATCTGCCCGCACTGCTTCCATCAGATCGGCAACGAGTACCCGCAGCTGGGCGGCGACTACGAGGTGATCCACCACTCGACCTACATCGCGCGCCTGCTGGAAGAGGGCCGCGTGCCGCTCGGTGGCCGCGACGGCATCGCCAGCATCACCTATCACGACAGCTGCTACCTCGGCCGTTACAACGACGTCTACGACGCGCCGCGCGAGACGCTCCGCCGCGCGCTCCCGATCGTGGAGCTCGCCGAGCCGGCCCGCACGCGGAGCCGCGGCCTGTGCTGCGGCGCCGGCGGTGGGCGCATGTTCATGGAGGAGACGCAGGGCAAGCGGATCAACGTCGAACGCACCGAAGAGCTGCTCGC
>CAYLPM010000699.1:0-4537 GCA_964385525.1 uncultured Gemmatimonadaceae bacterium | reverse complement strand
CGCGGGGCTCGCGCCCGCGCTCCGGGGCACGCGCACGGATGTGAGCGCCGCGCTCCGCACGGGCGGCCGTGAAGGCGGCGGCCGGCGGTCGCGCGTGCGCACGACGCTCCTGCTCGCGCAGGCGGCGCTCTCGGTCGTCCTACTCGTCGGGGCCGGGCTCTTCATCAGCAGCCTGCAGAACGTGCGTGAGCTCGACGTCGGCATCGACCTCGATCGGGTGCTGATGGTGCAGATGGACGAGCTCTATCGCCTCGACTTCGCGGCCGAGCGCATTCACGAGCTGTTCCGCCTCGCGCACGAGCGTGCGCTGGCGCTGCCGGGCGTCGAGAGCGCGACCCTGGCCGGCGGCTCGGTCCCGAAGCGTACCGCCAACGCCATCAGCATCCGCATTCCGGGCCGCGATTCGCTTCCCTCACTGCCGAACGGTGGTCCGTACTTCTCGATGGTCGGCGCGGATTTCTTCGGCACGATCGGCGCGCGCCTCGTCCGCGGCCGCTCGATCACGCCGGCGGAGGAGCGCGTGGGCGCGCGCGTGATGCTCGTCAACGAGACGATCGTGAAGCACTACTGGCCCGAGGGCGATCCCATCGGCGAGTGCGTCACGCTCCGGCGCGACTCCGTCTGCACGGAGATCGTCGGCATCGTGCAGAACGTGATGACGTTCCGCATGGTCGGGGACGAGCGGGGGCTGGTCTACCTGCCGATCACGCATCCGACCGTCGCCACCCTGCCGGGACGGGCGCTGCTCGTCCGCACCACCGCCCGCGCGCCGATCACGATCGCCACGCTACGTCGCGAGATGCAGGGCCTCGCGTCGGACATGCCGTACGTCGGAATCCGCTCGTTCGCGGACATGGTCGCTCCCGAGATCCGTCCGTGGCGGCTGGGCGCGACGATGTTCGGCATCTTCGGCGGCGTGGCGCTGCTGATCGCCGCGGTGGGTCTCTACAGCGTGATCGCCTACCTCGTCACGCAACGCACCCACGAGATCGGCGTGCGCATGGCGCTCGGCGCCCGGCGTCACGACGTGGTCAGTCTCGTACTCGGCGAAGGGATGCGGGTGGCCGTGGCCGGGCTCGTGCTCGGCGTCGTCGCCGCGCTCCTGGCGGGAAGGTTCATCGCCGATCTGTTGTACGAGACGTCGCCGCGGGACCCGGCCATCATTGCGACGGTGGCAATGCTCCTGGCGCTGGTCGCGGCGGCGGCGGCGATGATTCCGTCCTGGCGGGCATCGCGCGTGGACCCGGCGACGGCGCTCAGGGCCGAGTAGGAGGCGAAGGTAGTGGGGTAGTTCTAAGCACTACATGCCACTATGTCGCTTCCCCACCCCTGGGCCGTCCGGAATCCATCACCCAGCGGAAGACCAACCACACGGCGAGGATCGGCAGCACCACGAAGACGAGGATCTTCACCACGACCATCCCGACCGACAGCAGCATCCCCAGCAGCGCGAGGATCATCGCGCCGATCGCGAGCACCGCGGCGATCGGCAGGCCGACGGCCGCGAGCAGGATCAGCAGCGGGATGGCGATGATGCCGAGGATGATCAGCAGCGGGATGCCGATGACCTTGAGCAGCCAAGCTATCGGCGCCAACGCCAGCAGCCCGCCGAGCGAGCCCAGCGCATAGCGCAGCAGCGCCCACTTCACGATCAGCGACTTGAGCAGGACCCACATCGCGCGCCTCCAGGCGGCAGTGGTGACGGGGACCCTACGGGCAAGGGGGGGATGGAAGTTTCGGAGTACTACGCACTACCGGCTACGCACTACTCGCTACGTTTCACAGCCCCGACACCCACTCGCCCGCCTCCATCACCTTCCCCACGTAGAACTCCCCGAACTCGGCGTACTTCGCCGAGACCTCGTCGAAGCGCATGTCCGTCACGATCTTCTTGAATTCGAGCGGGTCTTTCGCGAACAGCGTGACACCCCACTCCCAGGCGTCGAACCCGATGGCGCCCGAGATGATCTGCAGGATGCGCCCAGCGTAGCGCCGCCCGGTGAGTCCGTGCGCGTGCATCAGCCGGCTGCGCTCGTCGATCGGCAGCGTGTACCAGTTCTGCCCCTCGTCTCGCTTCTTGGACATCGGATAGAAGCACACGTACGGCATGTCGGCCGGCAGGTCCGGATAGAGCCGCCGCTGCACGTGGGCGCTTCGCCGCTCGGCCGCGCCGCGATCGGCGATCTGCCGCTTGAACTCGGCGTCGCCCACTTCGCCGCCGCGCTCCGACGCCTGGCGTGCCAACTCGGCCGTGATGTGGTAGAGCGCGGCCTCGGTGACGCTCAGGAACGTGTACTCGGGGCGCAGCGCGTCGGCGATGGCCAGCGACTGCACGGTCCGCTGCGCCGCCGCGAGCTGCTCCAGGGTAGGCCGGAAGTGCGCGATCATCACGTCCGCGCGCGAGCCGATGAGGGGGAACACGGCGCTCCAGCCGCCCCCATCCGGGAGCGGCGCGGTGAGATCGCGCAGCGCGGCGACGCTGCGCTCCTTTACCGCGGGGAGCTGCGCCGGCCCGATGGCGCCGAGCGCCGAGCGGTCGACGGCGAAGATCTGGTGGAGGCAGTACCAGCCTTCGAGGGTCTCCGGTGGGTGTGCGAGGTCGGCCATGGTCGATCAAACATGGCGACCACCGGACGCGAAAGGGAGGGCGCGGGCACCAGGCAGATCGAGCCGCGCGGTCTCCCCTTCCGTCGACGCCGCGAGACGGCTAGTCCCGCAGGACGGCGAGCTGCTCGGTCGTGATCCTTGGCGACGCGGGGAACGCGGGCGTCCACGCCGCCGCGAGCTGATTCACGTTGTACGCCTTCCCCGATTCGTCGAAGAACCAGGTCACGGGATCCTCGCCATCGTGAGTCTCGACGAGCACGCCTCCGGGAGCGAAGTCGGTCGCCGCGAGGTTCGCGCACCGGAAGTCCCCGCGCGCGAAGCGCTCGGACAGCGGATCGCCGGTGACGGCATCCTGCGTCTCCACGAGCACCTTCACCGCGCTCTTGCGGGCGGCGGAGCGGCGGCAGCTCGTGGGCGGGCCGTAGAAGTACGACCAGCTCCCCAGGCCGAGCGTCGCGACGACGACGGCAATGAGCCCGAGCCGCACGTAGCGGATCGAGAAGAGACGGCGAGCCATCGCCAGCGCGTCGTCGGCCGGGCGGCTGGTGCCCTTCGCCGCCGTGCCGCCGGAGTAGCGCGATGGCGCCATGTACGGCCTGGATGGCGGTGTGTTACCGGAGGAGTCGAGCCACGCGGGCGTCTTGATCTCCTTCCGCTTTCCCTGCGAACCGGGCCGCTGGGGACCGGGTCCGTTCGGACCAGCCGACATGTTCTTCCTCCGCTCCTGTCGTCCACATCTGACGGTCGAAGCGGGGGCCTAGGTCACGGACCGGGCGTTGGGTCGCGATTCAGACGCCCAACGCCCGAGTGCACTCAGATCCGTGCCCCGCAGGTGGCGCACGTCCGGGCCTCCGGGAAGACCAGAAGGCGCCCATACGGAATCGGGTGGCTGCACGTCGAGCAGAACCCGTAGCTCCCGTGCTCGATCCGCTCGAGGGCGTCCTCGATCTGGGCGTGCCGGGCCTGCTCACGGCTGTGCAGGTCGGCCGTGAGGCTCTGCTGCTGAAGGGCGTCCATGCGCGCGAGTCGCCCCATGGTGCTCTGGTCCGCTTCCACTGGCCGCGACCCCTCGGCGGTGGACTTCATGGTTCGCTCGAGGCGCGCACGCTCACGCACGAGCTCCTCACGCAGCTCTTCGACCTGCTCCGGGGTTACCCGCTCGGGCATGGCGACGCCTCCGATTCATCACGCCGGTCGAGCCCGAGTCGCTGGCGCGCCGGGCCGTGGCTCCGTAACGTTGGCCATCGCCAACCTCACACCGCACACGATCATGCTTCGAGCACGCATCCGCCATACCCTCGCCGCCGCGGCGCTCGTTCTTCCGCTCGCTTGCGCGACGCCGGGAACCCCGTCCGCTCCCGGCGCGAGCCCGATGCCGGCCCCGTCCGCGACGCCGGCCGCGGTCGACTGCTGCATGGACGAAGGGCTGCGGATTGCCGAACGGCACCGCGTCGCGGCGATCGCGAACCGGCGATTCACGCACGAGATCCTCTGGCGCGCGCTCGAGCCCGTGGTACGCGATCCGACGTTCCGCGTGGCGGAGATCGGCCGCTCGGTGCTGGGGCGCGAGATCCGCGCCATCACCTGGGGGAGCGGACCGACGACGGTGCTCATGTGGTCGCAGATGCACGGGGACGAGTCCACGGCGACGATGGCGCTGGCCGACCTGCTCACCTGGCTCGCCGCCGACGATCCCGACCCGCGACGCGACCGGATAGCGCAGGGCGTGACGGTCACGTTCGTCCCGATGCTCAATCCCGACGGCGCCGAGCTGTTCCAGCGGCAGAACGCGCTCGGGATCGACGTAAATCGTGATGCGCGGCGTCTCACCACACCCGAAGGCCGTGCCCTCAAGGGGATTCACGATCGGCTGCGTCCGGATTTCGGCTTCAATCTGCACGATCAGAATCCGCGGACGTCGGCGGGCCCC
>CAYLPM010000698.1:0-4090 GCA_964385525.1 uncultured Gemmatimonadaceae bacterium | reverse complement strand
GCACTCCGGAGGAGCACGCGCGGCTCAGGTACTCCGTTCGGCGGCTTTGCGAACATCGCTGAGGTGGACGTTGAGGCGCGCGATGTAGTAGGCTCCGATGCCGGTGATGGGAATGTAGGAGACGAAGTGGTAGGCGATCGCCCACGTCACCGCCGTCGTCTGATCCACCCCGTAGAGCGCGAGTCCGACGATGGCGAATCCCTCGAACACGCCGAAAAAGCCTGGCGCCGACGGTGCGGCCACGCCGATCGCGATGATGCCCTGGAGCATCATCGCGGCGGAGAACGGCGACGCGATCCCGAGCGCGCGAAACCCGAGCCAGAACGCGAACGCGTTGAGCAGCCAGTGGGCGAGGGTCCACAGAAAAACGGAGGCGAACAGGCGAGGGCGCCGGAGGACGCCGAGCCCGCCGGCAAAGGAAAGCAGCACCGTTCGGCCGCGCGCTTCCAGCCGGGGAGAGGTTCGCCGGACGACGGCCTCGAAGATTCGCACGACCCCGGCCGGGAAGAACACGATCAGGTAGAGGAGGACGGCTGCCGCGGCGGCGATGACGCTGAACCCGATCGCGTAACTCGAGACGCTGCGCCCGAGGATCTCCGCCTCGGAGGGGAAGGCTGGCGACAGGATCGCGACGACCATCAGCAGGAGGACGGTCACGGAATCGAAGACGCGGTCGACCGCGAGTGACGCAAAGGACGCCGCGAATCCGACGCGAGGCGTCTCCTTCGTCAGTGCGTACGCCCGCGCGGGCTCGCCGGCCCGCAATCCGACGACGTTGTTGATCATCATCCCGATCGCGGTCGCGCGCCACAGCATGCCGACCGGGAGCGTCCCCGCGACCGGCTCGAGGATCGTCTGCCAGCGCCGCGCGCGCAACGGGAAGATGAGCGTGGAACAGAGGGCCGCCGCACCGAGCAACCACGGGTTCGCCGCCGAGATGCGCGCGGTCACTTCGCGCAGATCGACGCCCCAGAACGCCCACACCAGGAGCGCAACGCTCAGCGCGATGCCGAGCGCGCCACGCCAACCGAACTTCATCGAGTCACTCGGCGCCGGCGAGCTCGATGAGATCGAGCAGCTCGTCGAGCTGCTCGGGTCCGGGGACGCCGCCCGCGCGCCGGATTTCCTCGCGGAGCTCGCGCGCGCGATCGAGCGCGGCGCGGCCGCGGTAGAGGTACTCGTCGATCGGCGCGAGGGACTCGTCGATCAGCGGGACCGGCTCGCTCAGCGGACGGTTGCCCAGCGCGCCGATTCCGCTGATGCCGGTGCGGAGCAGGGAGTCGAGCTCGGCGCCGGAGGGCGTTCGCCGCCCACGGGAGGTGCGCGGGCTGCTCGCTCCGGCGCCCGCGGTCGCCGAGGTGCCCGCTCCCGGCTGCGGCGGCGCCGCAGGTGCTGAGCCGGCGGCAGGCCTGGACACCGGCGAGGCGCCGGCGCTCCGCGGCGCGCCCGGCCCGCCCGCGGTCGAGGTACTTTGCGCCGCTCCAGGCACGGCACCGGCACTCGCCCCCGCCAGCCGCTTGCGCAGATCATCCGCGCGGGTGGCGGCGTTCGCGAGCAGCGCCGCGATCTCGTCCAGCGCGTCCAGCGCGCGCAGATCGAGCGCCGCCGCCGCATCCTCGCGCGCGGCGACGAACGCCGCGACCTCCACCTGCCCGAAGCTCTCGGCCGCGCGCCGCAGGCCAATGAGTGCCCCGCGGAGCTCGCGCGCGAGACGGTCCCGGCTCACGGGGTCGGTCGCCTGCCGCCCCTCCGCCACGAGCCGGCGCAGATGCTCGGCCTGGCTGACGACCTCCAGTCGAAACCGCTCCGCCGGGGTCGTCGGCGGGTGCGGGGCGGCCGAGACCAAGGCGGGCTGCCCGTCATCGGGGAAGAGGTCGGCGATCGGAACGATGTGGTCGGCATCGCTCACGGTGTCCGCGACGGCGCTCGCGGCGGTCACGAACCGCTGGGTCTCGGGGCTGGTCGGATCCGGACGACCGGCGATGCGGAGCTCCGAGCCGATGCGGTGCATGAGCGTCGCGGCCGCCTGGAACAGCGTGAGCTGCGCCATTGAGGGGGCGCCGCTACCGAGCTCGAGCGGCTTCGCGGATCGCTCGATCGCCTCCACGACGTCGCCGAGTGGCGGAAGATCGCGGATCGCGGCGACGCCGCGCAGCGCGCGCACGCGAGCAAGGAGCGCCTCGAGCGCGCCACGGTCATCGGGGCGGGCGATGAGCCGGTCGAGCGCTGTCGCGATCTCGCTCGTTTCCGTCGCGAGAAATACGGCGCCTCCGCTCCCGGCGGTGGGCGTCGGCGTGTATGGTCGCGCGAGGTGGGGAGCGAAGCGCGTGAGCTCGGCGACGCGCGAGCGCGCGCGATGGTCCTCCGCCGGCGTCCAGGTCCGCAGCGCACGGATCAGGATCTTGAGGTCATCGACCGCGGCTACGAGGGCGCCGCTCACCGCGGCGTCCCAGGCCAGCGCGCCCTCGTTCACCGCGCGACCGAGGCGCTCGATCGCGGCGGCGAGCTCCGCGAGCACGGACTGCCGCGCCATCGTCGAGCTGCCGCGCAGCATGCGCGCGAACTTGATGAGCTCGGGCAAGTCGGGTCCCGATGGGCCTGCGCGAGCGAGCTGCTCGTCGAGCTGCTCGACGTAGTCGCTCGCTTCCAGGATGAAGAACTCCATCAGGCCGACCGACGAGCTCATTCCTTTCCAGCTCCAGGGAGAGGCGCGCGAGCAAGTTAGGACCCGCGGCGCGAGGGGTCAATTCGAGTGCGCGGAGTGCGGACGGCGCGCGATGGCCCGTCCGGACTCTCGATGATCGCATGGCTCGCCCTCCCTATGACGACCGACTCCGCGCAGCGTCCATCGCCCTCCGCATCTCGCGGACGGCTTCGGCGATGCCGACGAAGACCGACCGGCTCACGATCGAGTGCCCGATGTTGAGCTCCTCGATATCGTCGATCGCGGCCACGGGTCCGACGTTGCGCACGGTCAGTCCGTGTCCGGCGTGCACCGCGAGGCCGCGCTGGACGCCCTCGGCGGTGGCGCGGCGTAGCGCGTCGAGCGGTCCCGCAGCCCCGTTGGCGTGCGCCCACTGGCCCGTGTGCAGCTCGACGGCGTTGGCGCCGAGCGCGGCGGATCGTTGGACGGCTTCCACGCTCGGGTCGATGAACAGGCTCGTCCGAATGCCGGCGGCCCGAAGGCGCTCGATCGCGCGCTCGATGCCGCGCTCGTCTCGCGAGACGTCGAGCCCTCCCTCGGTCGTGATCTCCTCCCGTCGCTCCGGCACGAGCGTTACCTGATACGGGCTCAGACGCTCGGCGATTCCGAGCATCTCGCCGGTGCAGGCCATCTCCAGGTTGAACGGCGTGTGGAGGCGCTCGCGCAGTCCCGCCACGTCCGCATCGCCGATGTGCCGGCGGTCCTCGCGAAGGTGCGCCGTGATCCCATCGGCACCCGCGCGCTCGCACGCCAGCGCCGCCTCGACCGGATCCGGCTCATCCGTCCGGCGTGCCTGCCGGATCGTCGCCACGTGATCGATGTTGATGTACAGCCGCTGATGCCGGACCGCGCGTGACGCGGGTCCTCCACCGGAAGTCCTTGTTGCTGGCATGGGTAGCGCCGGTTAGGTTCGCTCGCAACGTCGAGGAGATGCTCGTGAACTTCGTGAGACTGCGCTTCGTGATGCTCGTGATGCTGGGGCTGGCCGCCGCCGCCTGTCACCCGCAGGGGAGCGGCGAGGAGCCTGGAGCGCCGACCGCGCGTGCCGCCGTGGAGATGTTCCTCGCGGGCGCACGCGCGCAGGACATGCGGGCGATGTCGAACGTCTTCGGCAACGAACGCGGGCTCGTGCGCGATGACGAGAGCCAGCGCGACCATGAGATGCGCATGCTGACGTTGATGTGCTTCCTGAACCACGACACCGCCCGCATTCTGAGCGAGACGCCGGGCGAGACGCGACGCTACGTCGTCGTCGAGCTCTCGCGAGGCAGTGTGCGGAAGCAGCCGACGTTCACGACCGTCGCCACCCCACGCAACCGGTGGCTCGTGTCCGAGTTCCCGCTCGAGGAGCTCCAGGAGCTCTGCCGCAACCCCACGAGCCGGCCT
>CAYLPM010000697.1:0-2877 GCA_964385525.1 uncultured Gemmatimonadaceae bacterium | reverse complement strand
CGGGAGTTCAATCTCGAGCAGCGGCGCGGGGGCGACCTCGAAAGCGAGGTGCTCGCCACAATCGTGAATACGCCCCCGATGATGGCCGACCGCCGAGTAGTGGTGATCCGCGATGTCGTTGCCCTTCGCAAGGATGCGCGGACGGCGCTGGACAGCTACCTGAAGAATCCGGCGGCCGAGACCGTGCTGGTGCTCGTCGCGCCGGCGGGTGCGAAAGTCGAGAAAGCGCTGGTCGCGCGCACGACGGCGATCGAGTTCGCGCCGCTCTCCGGACAGCAGCTCGAGACGTGGATCGCGCGACAGGTGCGTGAGACGCTGCACGCTACCATCACGCCGGGTGCATCCGCCCTGCTGCAGAGCGTCGTCGGTGCCGATCTCCCGCAGCTGGCATCGGAGCTGGAGAAGCTCGCCGGCTACGTGCGAGGCTCGGGCACCGCGACGGAGATCGACGAAGCCGCCGTGGCGGCCGTGGTCGGAGTGCGACACGGTGAGACGATGGGTGACTTCCTCGACCGTATCGGCACGCGCGATGTTCGTGGTGCGCTGGTGCTCCTGCCTCACGTGCTGATGCAACCCAGGACGAGCGCCGTCGTCATTGTGATGGCGCTCGCGACCCAGATGCTGGCCCTGTCGTGGGCGCGCGCCGCACTCGATGACGGGCTTCCCCGGTCGCGGCTGTTCTCCGAGCTGATGGATCTGCTGAAGCAGGGCGGCTCGGTCTACGCTGGACGGTCGTGGGGTGAAGCGGTCGGTGCCTGGACGCGCCAGGTCGACCGATGGACGCCCTCGGCGCTGGAGCACGCCCTCGATCGACTTCTCGATGCCGACATCGCCCTCAAGGAGACAGGGGTCTCCTCCGACGAACAACTGCTGATCACGCTGACGCTCGCGCTCTGCGCGAACGATGCGCAGAACGCCGCGGCCTGATCCCCCTTCTCCCTGCCGCCTCCGCCCTAGACGAGCTTCGCTCCTGCACCCTGCCCGCCCCCCCGCCCCCCCCGCCCCCCCCGCCCGTGCCGGCCCGCGCCGGCCCGCCGCCCATTCGGATGCTCCCCATGCGCACCTCCCTACCCGTTCTCCTGCTTGCCCTCCTTCCCACGCTGGCCGCCGCGCAGGGTCGTGCCACCCCGGTCGCGACGGACAGCGTCTTTCTGCGCGCGCAGCAACTGGTCAACGAGGGCCAAGGTGACGAGGGCCGAAAGCTGGTCGATTCAGTGCTGGCGACCGCGGAGGCAGGGGGAGAGTCATCGCAATTCGTCGAGGCGCTATACTGGCGGGCGGCGCTCGCGCCGACGGCGGCCGAAGCGGAGCGCGACTACCGGCGGCTGATGGTCGAGTTCCCTCTCTCGCGACGTGCCGAAGATGCGTTGATCACGCTCGCGCAGCTCGAGATGACGCGCCGAGACTATGCCTTGGCTCTGCGGCATCTGGATCGACTCGTCCGGGAACACCCGGAGAGCGCTACGCTGCCGCGCGCGCACTACTGGATGGGGCGAGTCCACCTCGATCGAGGTGATCTCCCCCGCGGGTGCGCCTCGCTCGCCTCGGCGCGCCAGGCGACTCCGCGCTCGAACGTAGAGCTCCACAACCAGATCGAGTTCCACGCCCAGCGCTGTCTCGGCGTCGACACCGCGGGAATTGCCGCCAGCGATGCGTCGGCGACCGCGCAGACGCCGCGGCCGTCCTCGCCTCCCGCTGCGCCGCAACGAACACCGGTCGCGAGCACGGCGGCGAACCCGCCAGCGAATGCGTCGGTGAGCCCGCCGGCGAACAGTCCTCCCACCTCGCCGGCCACGACCCGCCCGACGACCGGCGTGCAGTTCACCGTGCAGATTGCCGCGCTCAACACGCGCGCGCTCGCCGAGGAGCTGCGCGACAAGCTGCGGGCTCGCGGCTACGACGCGCGGGTGGTCGGGGCGGGGCAGCTGTTCCGCGTGCGCATCGGCCGGTACGGGACGCGGGCGGAGGCTGCAGCGATCGCCGCCGACGTTCGACAGAAGGGCATCAGTCGGGATGCCTGGGTCGCGGAGGCCGAAGCGCGGTGACGCGCGACACGGCGACTCCGCTGATGCAGCAGTACCGGGAGATCAAGTCGCGACACGAGGACGCGATTCTCTTCTTCCGGATGGGAGACTTCTACGAGATGTTCTACGAGGACGCGCAGACGGCCTCGCGCGTGCTCGGGCTCACGCTCACGAGCCGCAACAACGGCGGTGCGGCGGAAGTCCCGCTCGCCGGCGTTCCCGCCAAGGCCCTCAACGACTACCTGCGCCGCCTCGTGCGGCAGGGATTCCGCGTCGCGATCTGCGAGCAGGTCGAGGACCCGAAGCTCGCCAAGGGAGTGGTCCGGCGCGAGGTGACCGAGACGATCACGCCAGGCGCCGCGTTCAATGACGACCTGCTCGACGGCGCGGCGAACAACTTTCTGTGCGCCGCGTGCGTCCGCGGCGGGCGTGTGGGACTCGCCGCTGCCGATCTCTCGACTGGTGAATTCACCCTCTGTGACACGACCCTGGCGGAAGCGGCGCCGGTCCTGGCCCGGCTGTCCCCGCGCGAGCTGCTGGTGGCGCGTGGCGGGCACGAGCCACCCAGCTCGACGATCGCCGGCACCGAAGGCGCGCTCGTCACCGAGCGCGACGCATGGGAGTTCGATGCGGCGATGGCGCACCAGGAGCTGACGCGCCACTTCGGTGTGCAGTCCCTCGAGGGGTTCGGTATCGACGACGAGCACGAGGCCGCGGTGGGCGCAGCCGGTGCGTTGCTGCGATACCTCCGCGAGCTGCAGCCGGGCGGGCTCCCGCACCTAGCCCGCCCGGTGCTCGACCGTCCCGGCGGAACGATTCCCCTGGACGAAATGACGCGGCGCAACCTCGAGCT
>CAYLPM010000696.1:0-1875 GCA_964385525.1 uncultured Gemmatimonadaceae bacterium | reverse complement strand
CGGCTCCCCGTCACCAGCACCGGCTCGATGCCGAGCGGGGCGAGCAACGCGCCCATGGTCCGCGCGTGCTGCTCGGCGAGCAGCTCCGTCGGCGCCATCACCGCGGCCTGCCAGCCGTTCTCCAGCGCCAGCACCGCGGCGAAGAGCGCGACGATCGTCTTCCCGCTGCCGACGTCGCCCTGGAGCAGGCGGTGCATGCGGTGCTCGGAGCACATGTCGGCGACGATTTCGCGCGTCGCGCGCGTCTGCGCCCCGGTCAGGGCGAAGGGAAGCCCTGCCTTGAGCGCGCTCGTGAGCTCGCGGCGGTTGACGTACGTGATCCCCCGGCGCCGGCGGCGCGCGATCACCTTCGCGCGCAGGTGCAGGAGGTGCACGCAGAGCAGCTCCTCGAACGCGAGTCGAGCGCGGCCCTGCCGGGCCTCCGCGAGCGTCGCCGGCCGATGCACCATTCGCAGCGCATCGGCGAGGCCGAGGATGTGCGCGGGCTCGCGCACCTCGCGCGGCAGGTACTCCACCACGTGTGGGAGGAGTGCGTCGAGACTCTGATCGATGATCGAGCGGATCACCTTGACCGAGAGCCCTTCGGTCGCGGGGTAGATGGCGAGCACGCGGCCGCCGCTCGTGTTCGACTCCTCGTCGCCGAGATTCACGAACTCGCGCGGCTGGAACTGGCGGCCGTGAAAGAAGCGCACCTGGCCGGCGAGGAGCAGGGTGTCTCCCTTGGCGATCGTGCGATCGAGGAATGGTTGGCCGGGCCACGCGACCTCGATCATCCCCGTGTCGTCGCGTACGACCGCCTGGAAGATCCGCAGTCCCTTCCGGGTCGGGATGATCCCCTTGGAGATGACGCGGCCGATGATCGTCCCCGACATGCCCGGCTCGAGCGACGCGATCGTCGAGACCGTGCTGGCATCCTCGTAGCGCCGCGGAACGTGGTAGAGCAGGTCGCCCGCGGTGATGATGTGCAGGCGGCGGAGCGACTCGGCCCGGCGCGGTCCGACGCCCTTGAGGTACGTGACCGGAGTGTCGAGAAAGAGGCGCTGTGTGGGCGCGCGGGGCATCACTCCCCTTCGAGCAGCTCTCGCGAGAACGTCGCCGCGTCGAAAGGGATCAGATCCATCGCGCCCTCGCCGACGCCGAGGAATTTCACCGGGACGTCGATGGCCTCGTGCACCGCGACCACCACGCCACCCTTCGCCGTCCCATCCAGCTTGGTGACGACCAGGCCGGTCACCGGCACTGCTTCGGTGAAGGTGCGCGCCTGCGAGATCGCGTTCTGGCCGATCGTGCCATCGAGCACGAGCAGCGTCTCGTGCGGCGCGCCGGGAAGCGGCTTCGCGACGACGCGAGCCACCTTCTTCAGCTCCGCCATCAAGCCCTCACTCGTGTGCAGGCGTCCCGCCGTGTCGACGAGCACGACATCGACGCCGCGCTTGACGCCCGCGTCCACCGCGTCGTAGGCGACCGACGCGGGATCGCTGCCGGCGGGGCCGCCCACGAAGTCCGCTCCCGTCCGATCGGCCCACACACGGAGCTGATCGATCGCGCCGGCCCGAAAGGTGTCGGCCGCGCCGACGAGCACGCGCTTGCCTTCGCGGCGCAGTTGGGTGCACAGCTTCCCGATGAACGTCGTCTTCCCCGCGCCGTTGACGCCGACGACGAGGATCACCGTGGGGCCGGACGGCGCCGTGTGCAGCGCGGGATCACTGCGGCCCGACCGGAGCGCCTGCTCCACTCCCTGGCGCAGGGCCTCGAGGAATTCGTCCTGCGTGCGGAGATAGCCCTGCTGCGCTCGGCGCTCCACGTCCTCGACGAGCCGCAGGGTGATGGGGACGCCGAAATCGGCCTCGAGCAGCAGCTCCTCGAGGCGCTCGA
>CAYLPM010000695.1:0-7818 GCA_964385525.1 uncultured Gemmatimonadaceae bacterium | reverse complement strand
CGCGGCGCCACGCTGAAAGAGGTTCGTCACCCAGCCGAGCGAGATCAGCGGCCAGGTGAGCATCGCGAGGTAGAAGCTGAAGGCGATGAACGACCCGACCGTGATCGTTCCCCGCACGACCAGCGTGCCGCCGAAGCCGAGTACGACGATGGTCGCGATGCCCGCCAGCAGCGAGAACATCGGGTTCATCAGCCCCCACAATCGCACCAGCCGCATGTTCTTCGCGACGTATTCCTCGTTGAGCCTGCGAAAGCGATCGATCTCCGGCGGTTCCTGGCGGTACGCGCGAACGATGCGCGCGCCGGCCAGATTCTCCTGCGCCCGAGTGGTCATCTCGCCGAAGTGCTCCTGCACCGCCTCGAATCGGTCGTGAATCGCCTTGCCCATCCGGATCATGGCAATGGGCAGGAACACCATGGGCAGCAGCGCGAAGAGCGTGAGACGGCCGCTGATCGACAGCATGAAGAAGAGGGCGAACACCCCGCCGGCAATGGTGTTGACGAGATACATGATCGCCGGACCCGCGGCCATCCGCACGGCACTCAGGTCGTTGGTGAGCCGCGCCATGAGCTCGCCGGTCCGCATGCGGGCGAAGTACGGAGCATCCAATCGGGTCAAGTGTAGGAACAGGTCGTTGCGGAGGTCGTATTCGATGCGGCGACTGAGGCCATTCAGGAGCTCTCGCATCCAGTAGCGCGCCGTTCCCGTCACCACGGCAAGCCCGACCATGGCCGCGGCAAACAGCCGGATGTTTCCAAGCGGCGCGCCCCCGCGAATGCCGTCGATGGCCTCGCGGAGGAGCCAAGGGAGGAGACTCGCGAGCGCCGAGGAGGCCATGACGAGCGTGAGCCCGATCACCAGGGTGGCGCGATACGGCCCGAAGTAGGGAAGGAGGCGTTTCAGGGCGTTCATCTATGGCACATGCCTTGCGCCCTGTATTCGATTGCAGAGATTTTCGGCAGGCACTTTTCGAGGCACGTTGCTCCACATTCGCAGGAGTTCACATGTCGACCAAATATATCCGCAGCCTCGTGGCACCGCTGGCGCTCGCATTCGCGATCGGCGCCACGGCGTGCGGTCCGGACGATGATTCGCTGGCGCAGGACTCGTCGTTGCTGTCCGATCTCGAGCTCGCCGGGCAGGACTCGACCGCGCAGCCGGGGTTGAGCGACGTTCCTCCGGGTTCTGGAGGCCAGGCCCGGCCGGCAGCGCCGCGGCCGGCGGCACCGCGGCCGACCACGCCGAGCACGACGCCGAGCGGCAATACCGTCGAGCGGACTCCGGCGGGCGGTGGCGAGCGCGTGACGACGATTCCCGCGGGGACGCGGCTCGCGCTGAACGCGACGTCGCAGGTCTGCACGCACACGAACAAGGTCGACGACGTGTTCGTCGCCACGCTCGCGTCGCCGGTGACGGCGGGTGGCGTGACGATCCCGGCCGGCGCCCAGGTGCGGCTCCGGATCACGGCGCTCAAGAAGAGCGAGAATACGAACGATGAAGCGGTGCTCGCCTTCGTCGTCGAGCAGATCCGCTTCAACGACATGAGCTTCCCGGTGCAGGCGAGCGTCGCCTCGGCCGATGTCGAGCAGGTGCGCACGTCGTCGACCGGCAGCGATGCGAAGAAGGTGATCGGCGGCGCGATCGTGGGCGCCGTGGTCGGCCAGATCCTCGGCAAGGACACCAAGTCCACCGTGATCGGAGCCGCGACTGGTGCGGCCGCGGGCGCAGGTGCGGCGGTCGTGACGGGCGACTATGACGCCTGCATTCCGCAGGGCGGCAACATCGCCATCGAGCTCACGGCACCGCTGACGGTGACTACGGCAAACTGACCGCAGAGGCCAGTGTGCAAGGAAGGCCCGGGAGAATTCCCGGGCCTTTCTGTTGGTTGGAGGTAGGCAGTACGCAGTGTCCCTCAGTTCCCCACCGCGCCGCCGTAACTCCGCGGATCGACGAATCCCTCCCAGCCGCCGGGGACGCGCATCACTCCAATGACGGTGCCAATGCCGCCCGGATTCGAGTCGAGCTCGTAGCCGAGCAGGCGCAAGGCCGTCTGCGCCTCGGGGGTGAGGCCTCCCTCCTCGAACCGCAGCTCATCGGGGAGCGCCTGGTGGTGGATGCGCGGCGCGCTCATCGCATCGGCGAGCGACATGCGGTGATCGATCACGTTGAGGATCACCTGCGACGTGCCCGTGATGATGCGGGGACCGCCGCGCGCGCCGACCACGAGCAGGAGCTGATCGGCGGGGTCGAGCACGATCGTCGGCGACATGGCGCTCAGCATCCGCTTGCGCGGCGCGATCGCGTTCTGCTCGCCCTGCACGAGTCCGAACTGGTTCGCGACGCCGGGCTTCGCCGCGAAGTCGTCCATCTCGTTGTTCATGAAGAACCCGGCGCCCGCGACGTAGACGCCGGAGCCGTAGAGGCTGTTGATCGTCGTCGTAGTCGCGACGGCGTTCCCCTGCGCGTCCACCACGGAGAAATGCGTGGTGTGCATGCTCTCGCCGCCCTCCGGGCGGACGCTCGTGAGCGATGATGTGGGCGTCGAGCGACCCGGCTCGATCGTCGATGCCAGGCGGCGCGCGTACTCCTTGCTCGTGAGCTCGGCCACTGGAACGCTCACGAAGTCGGGATCGCCGAGCTTCGAGTTGCGGTCGATGAAGGCGCGCTGATACGCCGACGCCAGGCGATGGAAGTACGCGGCCCGGCCGAACTCGGGTAGCACCGGGAACGTCTCGAGGATGTTCAGCGTCTCGGTGATCGTCACGCCGCCCGAAGACGACGGCGGCATGGTGAGCAGCGTGTAGCCGCGGTACGTCGAGCGAATGGCCTCGCGCCATGCCACCCGATAACCGGCGAGGTCCTCCGTCGTGATGATCCCGCCGCCGCGCCGCATCTCGGCGACGATGGAGTCGGCGATCTCGCCGCGATAGAAGACCTCGGGCCCCTGCGCGGCGATCAGACGCAGCGTGCGCGCAAGCGTCGGCTGGCGCAACGTGCTGCCGATCGGCGGCGGTTCGCCTCCCGGGAGGAAGAGCGACGCGCCAGCGAAGCGGCCGATCAGCCGGCGGTCACCGCGGATGGACGCGAACAGGTTGCTGTCGACGACGAACCCCTGCTCGGCGAGCCGCAACGCGGGCGCCATCACCTGGGCGAGCGTCATCGTGCCGTAACGCTCGAGCGCCGCGGCCATTCCCGCTACCGCACCGGGGACGCCCGAGGCGAGGTAGCCCTCCACGCTCGCGTCGGTGACGTTGCCCTCGGCGTCGAGATACATGTCGCGGTTCGCGGCGAGCGGCGCCATCTCGCGATAGTCGAGCGCCGCGGTCCGTCCGTCGGCGAGACGGATCACCATGTATCCGCCGCCGCCGAGATTCCCGGCCTCGGGGTGCGTGGCGACGAGCGCGAAGCCGACCGCGACCGCCGCATCGACCGCATTGCCGCCCTGCCGCAGGATCTCGTTCCCCGCTTCGCTCGCGAGCCGGTCGTTGCTGGCTATCATCGCGTTGCGCGCGAACGCCGCGCGCGCGCCGGCCGGGAATCGCCAGGTGTCCGGGAAGGTGACGGCCGTGCGATCGGGAATCGCGGGCGGCGTCACGCGCGCGGGGGCACAAGCGAGGGAGGCCGCCGTCAGAAGGACGAGATTGCGAACGGTCGAGGAGAGCATCATGGAGGAGGGGCCAGAAGGTGCGAGTCAGCGGTCGATGAAGGATGATGATGGGACCGGGGCGGCGAGACGGGACGACGGACATCGTGCACGGACGCCGACTCCACTCTCGCGCTGACGGCGATGATGGTGCCGGGATTCCACGCCGTCAGAACCTGTCGCGACTACCCAGACCGTACCGCAACCCGATGCGCGTCGTCCGCTGCTGGACGAAGTTGCTCGCGTTCCCCTGGAGGCCGTGGCGCTGGTGCAGGGTGGTCACGAAGTCCTGCACGAGCACGAGGTGGGTTCGGCTGCTGAAGCCGAATCCGAAGCCGTAGCTCACGCCGATGGTGAGGTCGTTGTCTCCGTCGAGCGGCGCCAGCGGTTCGCCCGTGTCGTCAGCCGTGAAGTTCCGGTAGTGCGTCACTCCGGCCGTGAACTCGATCACCTGGTGAAATCCCTCGCTGCCGCCCATGCGAAAGCTGGCCAGCGCCTGCCAGATGTCACCGTGTGCGTCGCACGAGCTGAAACAGGCGAGGTCGCCGCGATGGCTCAACGGCATTCGTGCGTAGGTGCCCGTGAGCCCGAACGACGATTCGTTCGGCATTGCCTGGGCGATCGAGGCACGGTACAGCAGCCCGGTGCCGAAATCCCAGGTCGTTCCTGTGCCGCCGTCGAGCACGGTGTTGGGGCTGTGAAATCCGATCGACAGATCCGTCCACGCGGAGGGCTGCGAAGTGCGCTGGGGCAG
The DNA here is from genome assembly GCA_964385525.1 of uncultured Gemmatimonadaceae bacterium. Lineage (GTDB taxonomy): Bacteria > Gemmatimonadota > Gemmatimonadetes > Gemmatimonadales > Gemmatimonadaceae > DATKCV01. The sequence goes on along the minus strand of CAYLPM010000695.1, from coordinate 3,421 downwards.
GCGGATCACCTGCGCGTCGAGCGGCGCCGTGCCGAGGGCAATGAGAGCGAGGAGGATCAGAGGTCGCACACGATCTCCGGAAGCGGCGGTCCGCGCCGGGTGCGGCGGCACGCGTCGTGTCGGCTTGCGATTCGCGGTTCGTGCTCGATAACTTAGCCGCGGTGCATGGGGCGCGACAGTCGCGGCGCCCGCACCTTCCTCTCTCGCGCCGAGGTCGTGCCGCTCCCGCCCGAAGCTCTCGATCCGCGGATCACCGAGCGCCGCAACCCGCGCACTGCCGCCATCGACCTCGCCTCGCCGATCGAGATCGTGGACCTCGTCAACGCCGAGGACCGCACGGTCGCCGACGCCGTGGCCACGCAGCGCGAGCGCATCGCCGAGGCCATTCTCGTGGCCGAGGAGGCGTTCCGCGCCGGCGGTCGCCTGCTCTACGTGGGCGCCGGCACGTCCGGCCGCCTCGGTGTGCTCGATGCCGCCGAATGTCCGCCGACGTTCGGCACCGATCCGCGCATGGTCGTCGGGCTCATCGCCGGCGGCGAGCCCGCGCTCACGCGGGCGCAGGAAGGCGCCGAGGATCGTCGCGAGGATGGCGCGCGCGTGATCGACGAGCAGGACGTGGGACCGCACGACTTCGTGATCGGCATTGCAGCATCGGGCACGACGCCGTGGGTCGCCACCGCGCTCGAGCGGGCGAAAGCGCGCGGCGCCCGCACCGGGATCGTCGCCTGCTCGCCGCCGCCCGAGTCGGCGCTCGCGCACGTCGACGTGCCGATCGTCGCGATCACCGGCCCCGAGGCGGTCACGGGATCGACGCGCATGAAGGCGGGGACCGCGACGAAGCTGATCCTCAACACCATCACGACGGGCGCCATGATCCGCCTTGGCAAGACCTATGGCAACCTCATGGTCGACCTGAAGGCGACGAACGAGAAGCTGCGCGACCGCAGCGAGAGGATCGTGGTCGAGGTGTGCGGCGTGACGCGCGATGAAGCGCGCGCGCTGCTCACGCGCTCGGGAGGACACGTGAAGACCGCGATCGTGATGCAGAAGCTCGGGATCGGTAGCGACGACGCGGAGCGCGCGCTCGAGAGCGCCGGCGGCGTGATCCGCCGAGTGGTGCGCGAGGCACCGCCGCCCGTCCCGTGAAGCCCGTCGCGATCGGTCTCATGTCCGGCACGTCGCTCGACGGCATCTCGGCGGCGGCCGTGCGATTCTCGACCGCTGGAGAAGGGCGCGTCACGGCCGACCTGATCGGGTACACCGTCCGCCCGTACAGCGCAGAGCAGCGCGAGCGGCTGCACCGCGCGCTCGAGCGCGGCTCACCCGCGGAGTACTGCCGCCTCGCCTTCGACCTGGGCGAATGGCTGGCAGCGGCCGCGATCGAAGTGATGGCCGACGCCGGCGTCGCGCGCGACGAGATCGCGTGCATCGCCTCGCACGGCCAGACCATCTGGCACGAGCCCGGGCACTCCACCTGGCAGCTGGGCGAAGCCGCCGTGATCGCGGAGCGAACCGGCCTGGATGTCGTGAGCGACTTTCGGGTGCGGGACGTCGCGGCTGGCGGACAGGGGGCGCCGCTCGTCCCGATCGCTGACGCGCTGCTCTTCGCGTCGCCCACGGAATGGCGCGCGCTCCAGAATCTCGGCGGCATCGGCAACGTGAGCGTCGTGCCGCCCGATGGGGTGCTGGAGAGCGTGCGGGCCTTCGACACGGGGCCGGGCGTCGCGGTGATCGATGGCGTCGTGCGTGCGCTGGTGCCCGGCCGGGCATACGACGAGGATGGCCGGCTCGCGCGCGCGGGGACTGCCATCCCCGGCGTCGTCGAGCGTCTCCTCGCCGAACCGTACTTCGCCGCGCCGCCACCAAAGTCCACCGGACGCGAGCTGTTCACCGCCGAATACATCCGCCGCTTCATCGCGAGCTGCCGCGAGTCCCCCGCGCGCGCAACGGCGGAGGACATCATCGCGACCGCGGTCGAGCTCACCGCCGCGAGCATTGCCGACGCCTTTCGCCGGTTCGTCCCCGAGCCGGTGCGCGAGGTGCTGCTCTCCGGCGGCGGCGCGAAGAACCCCGCGCTCGTCGACGCGATCGCCCGCTCCGTCGTGCCGACGCCGGTGCGGCGCTTCGACGAGGTGTACTTCGATGGCGAAGCGAAGGAAGCCGTCGCGTTCGCGCTGATGGGGTGGCTGCACGTGCGTCGTGAGCCGGCGAACGTGCCGCGAGCGACCGGCGCGCGCGGTCCACGCGTGCTCGGCAAGCTCACGCCCGCATGAGCATCGCCGAGCTGCTCGTTCCGGCGCTCCGCTGGTCGCCCGAGCACGGATTCGCGCACCAGCGCGACATCATCGAGCAGGGTCTGGGGCTCGGCGTCGGCGGATTCATCTTTTTCGGAGGACACGCGGACGCGGTGGCCCAGATCACCGACGAGCTGCGCGCGAGATCGAGCGTGCCGCTCCTGATCGGTTCCGATCTCGAGCGCGGAGCGGGGCAGCAGTTCGGGGGACTCACCGGCCTGCCGCCACTCGCGGCACTGGGTGCGCTCCGCGACGAGTCGGCGATCCGTCATGCCGCGTCGCTCTCGGCTCGGGAAGCACGATCGGTCGGGGTGAACTGGATCTACGCACCCGTCTGCGACATCGACGTGTTGCCCGAGAACCCGATCGTCGGCACGCGGGCGTTCGGCGGCGAGCCGCAGCGCGTCGGCGAGCAGGTGTATGCGTGGATCCGCGCCTGTCAGGAGCAGGGCGTCCTCGCCTGCGCCAAGCATTTTCCGGGGCATGGGCGCACCGTGCGCGACTCGCACGCCACCCTGCCCGTGGTGGATGCGTCGCGCGCGCAGTTGTACGCCGAGGACCTGGTGCCGTTCCGTGCCGCTCTCAACGCCGACGTCGCTGCGGTCATGACGGCGCACGTCAGCTACCCGGCGCTCGATCCGGGGGGCGCGCCGGCGACGCTCTCGGCGCCGATCCTCCGTGGCCTGCTGCGAGAGGAGATGCGCTTTCGCGGACTGATCGTCACCGATGCCTTGATCATGGAGGGCGTGAAGGCGGGCGGCCGCGAGGGCGAAGCGACGGTGCGCGCGATCGACGCCGGCTGTGACCTGCTGCTGTATCCCGAGAATCTCGAGGCCGTGACCACGGCGCTGGAGCAGGCGGTCGTTCGCGGGCCGCTGACGGTCGAGCGCATCGCGGCCTCCCAGGACCGGCGCACCCATTGGGCCGAGTGGGCGCGCGACCGGGAGGCGGGGCCGGTCACGGATGCGGACCGCGCCAGTGCCGCCGGGATCGCGATGCGCGCCGTATTCCTCGTGCGGGGCGCGCAGACGCGGCTCTCCGGTTCGACGGAGATCCTGGTGGTCGACGATGACATCGGGGGACCGTATCCGCCGCCGTCGCGTGAGCCCTTCTTCGCCGAGCTCCGC
>CAYLPM010000694.1:0-8729 GCA_964385525.1 uncultured Gemmatimonadaceae bacterium | reverse complement strand
CGGCCATCGTGCCTCCGACATCAGCCGTTGCGTGGCATCGCCGCGCGGGCGCGCTTGAGGATCGCGATCTGGCCACCGTGGTAGGTCCCGTGCTCCACGACGCCGTGAAGCATGGCCCATACCGTATAGGAGCGTCCCGGCACCTGCGCATCGAGCGCCGCATCCTCGAGTGCGGCGACGTCGCCCGCCAGGAGGCGATGCCCCTCGCGAAGCCGATCGATCGCGGCTCGCCAGTGCTCCATCGTCGGAGCAGGAGGAGGCGGCCAGTCCTCACCCGTCGACGGCTCACGGTTCGCGGTCCCCGCGAGCCGCGCGCGCACGATCTCCGTCCATGCGCGCACGTGTTCTACGAGCTCCCAGATGGAATGCGCGCCCGGAATGGGGTGCGCCGCCGCGGCGTCCGCCGTGACGTCCGACAACAGCTCGGACAGCGCCGGACCATGCCACATTGGTCCGGACATCGTACGGTCGATCTGCTCGGAAAGTCGATGCGCGCGCACGGGGCCGACGGAGGTCAATCGACCTGCACCGCCGTACCGCACGCGGTGACCATCAGCATCCCGCCACCCTTCCCGACCTGGATTGTTTCGTAGTCCAGATCCACGCCGAGGATGGCGTTCGCGCCGAGCTCGCGCGCCTGCTGCTCCATCTCCTGGATCGCGATCTGCTTCGCCTTGCGAAGCTCCTCCTCGTACGCAGCCGACCGGCCACCGACGATGTCGCGGATCCCGGCGAAGAAGTCGCGGAAGATGTTGGCACCGAGGATGGCTTCGCCGCTGACGATGCCCAGATAGCGTTTGACGGGCTGCCCCTCGAGCCGCGGCGTCGTCACGATCAGCATGCAGGTCTCCGGATCCGGGTGATGATGGCGTCTGCGTCGTTCACATCCATTCCTGCAACCGGCGCCCTTCCGCATCCCGGAACGATTCGGTGAGCAGCATGATGAGATCGATGAGCCACCAGATCCCGAGTCCACCGAGCGTCAGTAGCTGAGCCACGCCGGTCGCGATCCGGCCCACGTAGAAGCGGTGCGCGCCGAATATGCCGAGCAGGATGCAGAAGAGCAGTGTCGGCAGAATGCGTCGCTCGCTGACCGTCGTCCTGGTCGGCAAGTCGAGCTCCCGCGCGGTGAGCGGGGTGTAGCCGAGTGGCGCCGTCCCCGCCCGGGACGAAAAGTCGTTCTGCCGCACCCCGCACCGGGGGCAGACATCGGCGGCGGCCAGGATGCGGCCGCCGCACGACGAGCAGGTCGTCACCGTGCCGAACGGCGCATTGTCGGTCATGCGGACCTCCGCGCCAGGCGCGTCAGAGTGGAGATCTGAGTACTGCCGGCTCGCCGCCGCGGAAATCTACCGCATGCACGGTCCGATCGCACGACGGCCGGCGTCGAACGTCACCGATCCGAGAATCGCGCCGAGATCCTCGTCGAACCGGTATCGCTTGGCGGTCGTCGTCGCGATCGTGAGCGTCAGCGCGTGCGCGCCGTGCAGCACCACGTGCGCCAGGCACCGGCACCGGAACTCGACCTCGGGCTCGACCACGAGCGTGTAGTCGATCTCGTAGCGCAGCGCGCGATGACCTGCCAGGATCGCATCTGTGGTGAGCTCGAGGAAGCGGCATCGGTGGAAGACCTGCGGCAGCGTCACGCGCAGCGCATCGGCGAGCTGCCCGAGGTCGCCCACGCCGAACATCATGCGACGGAAGAGCTGCACCGTCGGATCCATGTGGTTCGCGCTGCCGTGCGGGCGCGTCAGGCAGGCGATCGGGATCTGTCCAGCGTCGAGGACCGCCTCGGGCTCTTCGCTCGCCGAGGTCAGCGGTTCCGATTCCGGCCGCATCCAGGTGCCCGGGATCCACTCCCAATCCGGCGGCTTCCGGATCGACAGTCCGGTCGCCGGACACGTGAAGACGTCGCCCTTCACCATGCGTCGGGAGGCCAGCATCTCTCCTCATCATTCGGGACGGCACGGCGGCGAGCAGGAATTGCACCATCCCGGAGATCGGACGGCGATATGCAGGGTTCAACTTGGAGCCGGGGCCGCGGCACAGCAAGATGCATCTCGCAACGTCGCGCGCTACGCGCATCCCTCGACCCACGCCACCTCCGGCTGCCGCCCCGCTCGGAAGCGCTGGACGCGAACGCCGTCCGTCTCGAAGACGATCGCGTGCGCCGAGTCCGCATCGATCGTGACGTAGTGCCATTCGGGCCCGGAGTACTTGTGCGGTGTGACGCTGCCGCGCGCCCCATACGCCTCGAGAAGGCTCGCCTCGGTCATGCCCACGCGCGCCGCCGCACTCGTCGTCAACGAGGAGTCGCTCACCTCGACGCGGACGACCGTGTCGTTCACGATCATCAGGACGACGCCGCCTGGTAGCGAGCTCGGCCGGACGTGATCGCAGGACGGAAAATCCGCGTAGGCGACACGGAGCTCCTCGCCGAGCACGCGGCTCGCCTCCTCGAGCGTCATGCCGACGCGAAGCGGCCCGATCCCATCCGCACGCACCGTCCAGTCGGGAGCATCGGAATCGGGCGCCGCCACGCATGCGAGCGCAGTGGCGAGGATCAGGAAGCCACCACGGAACGACGCGTGCCTGGACCCGAAACGGGCCGTCAGTGACGACCGGCGTGCCGGCCTTGCCCGCCCGCGAGCCCAATCACCGTTCATGGGCTTCTGAACACATCGGTACTGAGGTACTTCAATCCGGAGTCGGCCATCAGCGTGACCACCGTGGCGTCCGGCCCTAGTCGCTCCGCGATCTGAATCGAAGCGACCACGTTCGCGCCGGATGACGTTCCCGCGAAAAGTCCTTCCTCGCGCGCCAGCCGCCTTGCCATCTCCTTCGCGTCCACCGTTCCGACGGGGAGGATGTCGTCGACGAGTGTCGGGTCCCAGAGCGGAGGAGTGTAGCCGATCCCGACACCCTCGATCTTGTGAGAGCCTGCCTCACCTCCCAACAGGACCGACGATTCCGCGGGTTCGACGACGACGATCCTCACGCTCGGATCGTATCGCTTCAACACGGTGGCGACCCCAAGCGACGATGCCGCCGTCCCGACGCAGTGCACGAAGGCGTCGATCCTTCCCGTCGTCTGCCGCCAGATCTCTTCGCCCAGCGCGTGGTAACCCACGATGCTGTCGCGGTTGTTGAGCTGATCGGTCCAGTACGCGTGCGGCTTCCGACTCAACCCACGGGCAACCTCGATCATGTCGAGGATCAATTTTCTGGTGGTGCGGCCGCCTTCGCTCGGAACGAGCGTCAGCTTCGCGCCGAGCGCCGCCATGTGGTCCAGCTTCTCCCGGCTGAATGCATCCGAGCTGACGATCTCGATCCGGTAGCCCTTCGCAGCGCAAACGAGCGCAAGCGATGTTCCCGTGCTCCCACCCGTGTATTCGACGACGGTGTCTCCTGGCCTCAATCGCCCATCTTCCTCGGCGCGCGAGATGACGGCCTGCGCCATCCGGTCCTTGAGGCTGCCGGTGGGGTTTTCCCACTCGAGCTTCACGAGGATGGCCGCGCAGTCCGGAGGCACCACTTTTCGCAGTCGAACGATCGAGGTGTTGCCGATGGCGCGGAGAATGTCCATGGGTTGCGTTCTGGTGTGGCCACCGCCGTTGCCGAGCGCGGGTCCGGCGTACGGAGTCCACGAGCCGTCGTCCGAACGCACGTCAGACGGCCTGATCATGCTCCATTTCGTACGTCCAGGGCGCTCGCGCACTCTCCTTCAACGAAGCACCGGCCCGCACGCGCGCCGCGGCCGCGGCCAATACCGGACCCCGTCCCCGCACGCGACCGCCGGCGAGTCGCGTACGAAGTTCCCGTTGCACGCGGCGACTCACACGCTGGAGCGCCGACCAGTCGATGGGCCCATCCGAGTCATCATCGGTGTAGCCGGCCTTGCGTGCGCCGGCTTGCGTGAAGTGTCCGAAATGTGACTTCGTGATCACTTCCCCATGCGCGCCGCCGCACTGCAGTTGTGCGAGGCCCCAGCCGTGCACGGCATGCCGAAAGGTGTGGCCCGGTACAGCGCCCACCTGCAGCGCGATGCGCTCGATACGCGGTGGCGGACCGACCGCCGGCCACCAGAGCTGCAGGAATGGTGTGGCCCCCGTGCCGTCCTCGTCGATGCCGAGTCGGAACGCGTGCTCGACCGCGTCGACGGAGGCGAACTCGCGAAGCGGCTGATCGAACCGGGAGTACGCCTCGAAGAGCCGGACCTCGGTCTTCTCCAGCAGGAACTCGAGGAGCCCGGCGAGGTCGTCACGGAGAGCGAAGAATGTGATCGCGGCGGGCATGGTCGACAACGATGACCGTGGATGTCCAACGTCTCGAATTACGGCTGTGGCGCATGATCAACGATTCGGCAGGCGAGACGAATGATGCCCGATCGTCAGTCGCGTGCCCAGCGGACCTCCACACTCTCGCGCCCATCGAGCGCGCGGCGGAGGAGCCCGATGAGTTGGGAGTCCGCACCGTTCTCCTCGAGCATGTCGACCGTCTCGGAGGTCATGTAGTAGTCCTGGTCGGTCGCGGACTCCTCCTCGAGCTCGTCGACGAGGAACTGAAGCTGCTCATCGGTGATCGTGCCGAGGCGAGTCCCGCTTTCCGTATCGAACAATTGAACCATCAGAAACGCTCCGGTGTGAGAGAATCGAGTGACCGCCGGGCGCCGGGTCGAGCCGCAGACTCCTCAGGCGTCTGGCTGGCCATCCTCATTCCGTCGCCCCTAAGGCAGCGGTACGACCGGACCGACTTCGGGGAACATTCGAGAGATCAGAATGATCAACACGACCGCCACCATGAGTCCCGCGAACCAGTACCGCCGACGGCGCGGGCGCACGGCGGGTGCGTCGGTGGCAACCACGCTGGCCACGCGCAACTCGCCGAGTGCCTGCTCGAAGGCTTCGGGGGCGATGCCGGCCTCCCGTGCGGCATCTCGAAGCTCGGCGACGGACATCGTTCCCGCACGGGCGGCATCCAGCTGCGTGGCGCGAGTCAGCAGAGCCGCGGCGGAACTCTCCGAAAGACGAACCGAGTCCTGCTCACTCCCAGTTTCCGAAGGCATGGCCCACTCCGTGTTCACGTCACGCCCGCCGCCGGACTGGCGAGCCGCCGCCCCGACCTTCCCGACACTCACGCCTTGAAGATTGATCCTGGGAAGGGTCGCCGCCAGCCCTCGTCGAGTACGATCGGATCGAGCACGGCGCGATGCCCTGGAGACGCAGGTGGGCGGCGTTGCCGCCACCGACATGGAAGACTTCCTGCGCTCCGACGAAGTCGGGAAGTCGGCCGCTCGGGCTAGCCGGCGCGCGGCGAGACGCCGGCCTGGAAGCCCACTGTCTTCGAATCCTCACCCGTCACCGGGTACAAGTGGATACAGACAATGCTCTCGTACGGGATCACGACACGGTCGAGTGCAACGGGCGGCCCGTCGAGATCCATCTGACGGACCCAGGGGTCCTCGAGGTTGAACTCGCGCGGCTCGGTGGGATAGACGCGCAGGACGACGTATCCCTCTTCGATTTCTCGAATGGCCTCGATCTCATAGAAGCCACCGCCATGCAGGTGGATCTCCGCCCTCACCTTCGGGCCAGTTTGCCTGGCGTGGGTTGGAAACTTCGACCTGAAGTAGGCGGCGTCGATCATATCGCGAGACCCTCGAAGGATATGGTGGCCATCGGCGACGGGCGAACGCAGAGTGCAGCCGCGAGCGCCCAATGTCCAGACGCTGAAAGATGCGCCCTTCTCGCGCAGGGCGGCGACGACCGAATTCATCCGAGGCGCCATCGCGTCGAGGCGGCCAGCCGCCCGACGCGCAGTGGTGCGCATCCCACGTGTCGCAGACGATGACAGCAGCTTTCGCGGGATGCGAGGCGCTCACGTTCCATGGTGGGCTGGTCCATCCCGGTCGAGCCGCGGGCGCCGCTGCCAGGAGAGCGAGGCGCGCACGGGAGAAAGCCGTATGTTAGCACCGGGTGAAAATTGAACACTCCACCGGTCGTAAACGGAACACGTTTCTGAGCTGCCGGCATACCGTGCGGCTTCCGTTTCCTCGACCTTGTGGGCTCTTGTTCTCGGAGAGCCCGCCCAAATGCACGGAGTGTTCACCCGCGTGTTCCTACACCAATTGCTGGAAGAGACCGGCGGCGACCGCGCCGAGGCCGCCCGCCGCGCCGGCGTCGGGCGCACGACCATGTACCGCTGGATCAAGCAGGGGCTCCTGGACCAGCCGCTCGAGACCATCCGCGCCCGTTACGGGCCCCGGCTGCCCTCAGTGACCAAGCTCGAGTCGTTCAAGGCTCTCATCGAGGCCCGCCTCGAGGAGTATCCGCGCCTCAGCGGCACGCGGCTCTTCCTCGAGTGCCGCGCCGCCGGCTACAGCGGCGGCATCACCCAGCTCCGCGACTACGTGCGCGGGCTCCGCCCACCGCCCGAACCCATCGTGCGCTTCGAGACGCCGCCTGGCCACCAAGCGCAGGTCGACTTCGCTCACTGTCGCCTTCCGTGGGGGGTGCGCTTCGCACTGGTGGTCGTGCTCGGACACTCGCGGCTCCTCTGGGTGCAGTTCTTTCCGCGGCAGGATCTCCAGACCCTGATGCACGGCCTGGAGAGCTGCTTCACGAGTTGGGGCGGGGTCCCCGCCGAGCTCTTGTTCGACCAGATGAAGTCCGTCGTCACGCGCGATGAGCGCCTCACGGGCGGCGGGCTGCTGGGCAATCTCGAGTTCTCGCGCTTCGCGCGACACTACAACTTCCGCGTGCGCGTGTGCCGCCCGTACCGAGCGAAGACCAAGGGCAAGGTCGAGCGGCCGATCCGCTATCTCCGCGACGGCTTCCTCTACGGCCGCACGTTCCTCGGCGACGCCGATCTCAATGCGCAGACGCTCCACTGGCTCGCCACGGTGGCCAATGTTCGCGAGCACGGGACGACGAAGTGGATCCCGGCTGAGCGCTTCCGCGATGTCGAGCAGCCAGTGCTCCAGGTGCTGCCCGAGCGGCCCTATCGCTCGCTCGTCCTGCCGGCGGCGCGACCGGCGTCGGAAGAACACCCAAATTCCCGCACGGTGTCTGTGCCCGTGCCCCAGGTCGTCGTGGAGCGCCGCGGCCTCGCGGCCTACGGGGCCCTTGTCTCGGGCGGTGAGCCATGACGCGCGTCGCGAAGGCATCATCAACCAGTCCCTCCCTCCGCGAGCGGATCCGGACGCAGCTGGCCGATCTCAAGATGCCCGGCGCGCTCGAAGCGCTCGACGACGTGCTCCGTCGCTGCGACGCGGGGCAGCTCGCTGCCGCGGATGCCATCGAGCAGCTCTTGGGCGCCCACATCCAGCTTCGGAACGCGCGACGGCTGCAGACGGCGATGCGTTCGGCCCGGCTCCCGGCGGTGAAGACGCTCGCCGACTTTGACTTCAGCTTCCAACCCAGTGTGAAGCGCGACCAGATCGAGAGCCTCCACACCCTGGGCTTCATTGAGCGGAAGGAGAACGTCGTCCTGCTCGGCCCGCCCGGTGTCGGCAAAACCCACTTGGCACTCAGCCTCGCCGTCGCAGCCGCGGAACACGGGCGGCGGGTCTACTTCACCACGCTGGCCGACCTCCTCCACTCGCTGGAGGAAGCCCAGGCCGCCGGGCGCCTCACGCACCGGCTCCGGACGCTCGTCTTCCCGAGCCTCATGATCATCGATGAGATTGGCTATCTGCCGATCTCGCGAACCGGGGCCATGCTCTTCTTCCAGCTCCTGACCCGGCGCTACGAGCACGCCTCCACCATTCTCACGAGCAACAAGGGCTTCGAGGAGTGGGGTGAGATCTTTGGGGACGAGGTCATGGCCGCGGCACTCATCGACCGGCTGGTCCACCACTGCCACATCGTGAACATCCGGGGGAACAGCTACCGCCTGCGGCAGCATGCAGAGCTGGCCCGACGGCTCCACGAGGGACAAGCTGCACCCCCCGATCGGAGAACCAGACGACAGGAGGCTCAGGCCAGAACGTCGGGCTGACCCCCCAGACCGTGTTCCATTTTCAACCGGTGACGTGTTCCATTTTCAACCGGTGTTGACACCGTACGCGCTTCGCGACTCAGTGCTCGAGGCGCGCTATTCCTTCTGAGTCAGCGAGCTTCCGGACGCGGACTTCGAACTGCTGCTGGTGCGACCGTCTCGGAGCACATCCGACGCGTTGCTCGCCGCCTTCTCGGAGGTCTCCTTCTCCGGTGCGTCCGTTTGAGACAACGCACTGGCGGCCGCGCTCTTCGACTTGTCGCCGGTGGATTCATCCTTCAGCGTCTTCGAGGCGTTCGACGCCGCGTTCTTCCCAGTCTGCTCGGACATGCGAACCTCCGGTAAAACATTCGGACCGATCAAGCCGCAAGCAGCGTGCCTCACTGGGCCCCGGTACGCGGAGGTCGGCGACGACCGCATTCGCGCACGGGTGACATCCCAAAGTGTTACCCATGTTGCCGGACAATTGTGTTACCTGTGTCGCCCGCTGCTCAGTCGCGTTCTCACGGGCACTGCTCGCTCCCGTGGAGTAGTAGCTGGGCGAATCTCTCAGATCCAGCCACGAGCGCCACCTCGCTCACTCGGCGCTCGGCGGCACCCTCACGGCATTGCAGGTTGACGCTGATCACCGTGCTGTCGCCCAACATCCCCGCTCGAAGCGCGGCGGCAGCCGCCGAGTCACGGAGTGTGAGGCCTGCCAAGGCATAGAGTCGGGCTACCGGATTCGGCTC
>CAYLPM010000693.1:0-2262 GCA_964385525.1 uncultured Gemmatimonadaceae bacterium | reverse complement strand
CGACACTCCACTCCAGTGTCGCAAGGTCAACCGGCGGCTGGAGGCGGAACTGCAGCATCTGCACGCGCGCTTCTCCGTCACGATTCCCATGGTCGTCTCCGACGATACGATGTCGACCGATCCGGGAGGGGGCGCCTAGCTACGGCAAACATCAACTGCCGAGCGGCCTGGCGAGCAGCCAGTCGGTCTGCGCGTCGTCGCCGAGCATGAACGTGTGCTCGCCCACGCGCCTGAACCCATACCTTGCATAGAAGGCCACGGCCCGCGGGTTCCGCTCCCACACGCCGAGCCAGAGCGTCTGCGCGCCGCGGACACGCGCGGCATCGAGCGCGGCGTCCATCAGTGCCTGGGCGACGCCCTGCCCCTGCCACGCGCGGCCGACGTAGAGGCGCTTGAGCTCCATCGGCGCCGGCCCCTGCACCGCCGCGGGCGCCGGCCCCGAGACCAGGTGCACGTACCCCACCAGCTCCGCATCGCCGGACGTCTCGCCACGCTCGGCGACCAGCACGGTCCCGGCGGGATCGACGATCTCGGCGGCCTGCCGCTCGGGCGTGAACGCCTCCGCCAGGTAGCGCGCCATGTCCTCGGGCGAGTTGTCGCGCTCGAAGCTCTCGCGAAACGTGGCCGCGGCGAACTGGCTCAGGCGCTCGGCGTCTGCGATCGTCGCTGGTCTTACGAGGGTCGTCATGTGCGTCAGCGGACAGTGTCGGGTGAAGCAAGATCCGGCGCGAGCCGCGGGCAAGGAAGGCCTCGATCTCGTGCGGCGCCATTGATACTTGCGGACTGAAACCCGCTTCGCCTTTCTTTCGTTGTCTACAGGAGCTCCCACCGGTCCCTGCCCACCCCTGACTCGATCCCCATGAGCTGGCTCCTCGCCCTCCGCACTCGTACCCGCCTCCTCCTCGGCCGCCGCGGCGCCGAGTCGCGAATGAACCAGGAGATCGCGCTGCACATCGATCTCGAGACGGCACGGCTCATCCGTGAGCAGGGGCTCGATCCGGTCGAGGCCCGCCGCCGCGCGCTGGCGGCGTTCGGGGGCGTGGAGCGACACAAGGACGCGCTCCGCGAGGAACGCGGCCTCGCCTGGCTCGGCGGGATGAGACTCGACCTCCGACTAGGCACCCGGATGCTCGTGAAGTATCCCGGCCTCACCGTGATCGGCGGCCTCGCGATGGCGTTCGGGATCTGGTTCGGCGTGCTCACGTTCGAGATCACGGGGCTCCTCCTCCGCCCTTCCCTCCCCCTGCCCGACGGCGATCGCATCGTTCACCTCTGGAACCAGGACGTGCAGGCGAACGACTCGGAGGGCCAAGCGCTGCACGACTTCCTCGTCTGGCGGGAGTCGCTGCGCTCCGTCGCCGACCTCGGCGCCTGGCGCGACGACATGCGCAACCTGATCGGGTCCGACGGCAACGGGCGCCCGATCCTCACGGCGGAGATCTCCGCCTCCGCGTTCCGCATCGCCCCCGACCGGCCGCACCTGGGGCGCACGCTGCTTCCATCCGATGAGGAGCCGGGCGCTCCGCCGGTGGTCGTCCTCGGCTGGGATACGTGGCGGACGAGCTTTGTCAGCGATCCGAACATCGTCGGGCAGACGGTGCAGCTCGGGGAGACTTACGCGACGGTCGTCGGCGTCATGCCGGAGGGCTTCGCGTTCCCGATCGCGCACGATCTCTGGACGCCGCTGCGGCCGACGCTGCTCGATCCGCAGCCGCGACAGGGACCGGCGATCAGCGTCTTCGGCCGGCTCGCCACGGGCGCCACGCTGGAGTCGGCACAGGGGGAGCTGACGCTGCTTGGCCAGCGCGCGGCTGCCGAGTTTCCGCAGACGCACGAGCACCTCGCGCCGCGGGTCGCGCCGTACACGACGGTGTACTTCGATCCGGCCGAGGCGGACGCCGGCCTCACCGGCGCGATCCCGGCGTTCGCAGTCCTCCTCCTCGTGATCGTCTGCGGCAACGTCGCGGTGCTCGGGTGCGCGCGCGCGGCGTCGCGGGTGGCGGAGCTCGGCGTGCGCCCCGCGCTCGGGGCGCGCCGCGGCCGCATCGTCGCGCAGCTCTTTGCCGAGGCGCTCGTGCTGGGCGTCGTGGCCATGGGTCTCGGACTCGCGGCCGCCGCCTTCGTGCTGGACCGGTGGGGGCGGAGCTTCCTGGAGATCAATCTCGGGGAGCTGCCCTTCTGGATGGACATCGCGGTCTCGCCCACGTCCGTGCTCTACGCCATCGGACTCACCGTGCTCGCCGCGGCGATCGCGGGCGTGAT
>CAYLPM010000692.1:0-4522 GCA_964385525.1 uncultured Gemmatimonadaceae bacterium | reverse complement strand
GCAGCCGATCCCGTCCTTCCGCCTCCGCGTCGCCGTTCAGCCCGAGCATGACGATGTCACCGGATCTCCTCTCCAGTAGGCAACCACGGTGCCAAGCGGGGAGAGTCCACGCAAGTGCGCGGAAGCCTGGTACTGTCCGCTCCCGAGCTCGAGCACCGAGTCGAACACCACCTGCTCCGGCGTGGGATCCATGCGGAGCGTGCCTTCGATTAGAAAGCGCATCTCGCGACCCGACGCGCCCGATGTTTCGGACAACGAGACCCGTACGCCGGTGAGCCGCGGCTCGAACAGCTCGATCGTCTCCTCGATCCGCCGCACGAGCCAGACCCGCGACTCGGGCGAATCGGCGCTCAGCGAGGTGATGTCGGGGAGCCCGTAGTGGTAGAGCGAATGCGTCACTTCCTCGAGCGCATCCGGCGCCGGTATCGCGATGCGGCGCGTGTTGAGCAGCCACTCGAGATCGCGGCGCACCGTTGCCTTGTACTGGCGGACGCTCTGCGCGAAAGTCGACGGCGCGTCGGCGGTGGCGCGCGGATCGAGGTCGATCAGCCGGTCGAGGACCGACTGCTGAACGGTACGCTCGAGCTCGGGGCGGGCCATCGTCAGGCCTGCGCGAAGCCGATCGCCTGCACGGGGTCGAGCCGGCAGATACGAAGGTAGAGAGCCTGTATGGCCGCGGGATCTTCCTGCGTGCGCTCCAGGCACCGGTACAGCAGCGCCATCGGCCGCGCCACGAGCTCGCCCGCTTCCCATTCATCGAGCTTGTGCGCGTCGATGTTCGCGACCAGCTCCTCGAGGATCGGGCGCGCGACCGAGTCGTGTCCGCCTTCCATCATGATGTCGGCGATCTGCACCTGCCGGAGAAAACGCCCGCGCGGCGTCTTCTCGCGATCGAGCTCCCGCATCAGCAGCTGGATCGCCTTGTCGGCCCGCCCGGCCCGGAGCTCGGTGAGCGCGTGCTGGTGCGCCGGATCGCCCCGCCGGTCGCCGTTCGCCGCGCGCACGGCGGATGCGCCACGCAGGAACTCGAGCGCCGCCGACGGCTCGGCGCCGCCCGCGAGAATGACGTCGCGCATCCACGCCTGCGTCTCGGCGTTCGCCGTCGGCGTGTCGTCCATCATCATCATCTCGCCGAGGGCCGGCAGGTCCGTGAGCAGCGTCCGCAGCTCCGCGCGAATCGCGCCCGCGACGTGATCGTAGTCGGTGCCGAGTCCGCTGCAGGCGGTGAGCACATAGCGCTGCAGGTCGAGCCATCCGCGTCCGTGCGATGAACCCATCACGGTCTCGCAGGCCTCGAGCAGATCGCCCCACTTCTCGTCGAGGAGGAGCCCCTTGAGCTGCGATCGAATGTGCGTCGGCGGCGCTTCGAGCAACCGCGGATCCGGTGTGCTGCCGTGTGCGCGCAGCTCGCCCCAGCGGAATCCGCGCAGCAGCAGATACGGAGCCGGGCTCTGGGGATTCTCGCGGCGGAGCCAGCGCGCTGCGCTCACGACGCGCGCCGCCGCGTCCTCGCGCGACGCCGGTTCGGCGGCGAGCATGCCCGCGGCGGTGCGCGTGGATTCGCCTCGCCCGGCCGCGCCATCACCGGACCCCTCCTGCGCCGTCGCCAACCCCACCTCCACCTCTGCGGGTGGATCGGGATCCAGCTCGAGCTTGCGCTTGAGCAGCTGGCCGACCGTGTGGCGCACTTCCTCGAGCGACTCCTGCATCTTCCGGTAGCTCGGCGCGGCGTCGCCGAAGCGCTCCTTCGAGGTAGCGTCGAGCGCGCGCAGCGCGGCAAGCGCGGCATCGAGATCCGCGGCCAGCGCCCGGTACCAGGCCTTCGGGGTCGCGTCGAAGCTCTCGTCGAACTCCTCCGCGGTCAGCTTGCCGTCGGCGATCGCCTTGGTGCGCGCTTCCTGCTTCGCCTGATCGTCGGCCTCGGCCTCGTAGCCGACGGCCCGCGAGGCCTTGTACTGGAAGAAGTCGTGGCCCGCCCGATCGAGCGGGACCTGCCGTACCGCCGTCTCGAGCTTGAGCCCGATCCACTCCAGCGGAGCAGCGCGCAGCTCGGCGTCGCCATCCTCGAGCTCGGGGTAGAGGTCGTCCCAGTACTGATCGAGCAGACTCCGCACGAGCTCGAGCGCATCGCGAAGTCCGGTGAATCCCTCCCGGCGGAGCTGTGCCTCGGTGAGCCACGCCGCGATCTGGAGATCCTTCGACTTGCTGGCCAGCGCCTCGCCCGCGAGCCGCGAGACGAGCACCCAATCCGCGGTCTTGCGGGTGCGCTGCCATTCGCCCTGCGGCGCGTCATCGTCCTCGCGCCGCGCTTCCTTGATCTGGTCGTAGATCGGCGCGTAGCGCAAGTCGGCGCCGGCGCGACTCGGACCCGGGATGGGGGTCAGCAGCTCGTCGCGGGCCAGCATCGGGGTCAGGAGACTGCAACCGACGCGGGCGTGATCTCCAGTTCCCGGATGTCGAGAATGGGCACCTCCTCGTCATCGACGAGGAGGAGCTTCTGGCCGATCGGAGCCTGCGATCCGTCGTCGAGCGCGCGCCATTCGGTCACGCGGCCGAGGCGCACGGCGTCGCTGTCGTGCTGCCACGAGAGCGGCGCGAGCACCGGCAGCATCACCTCGCCCAGCTCGATGCCGCGAAACTCCGGCCCGGTGCGCACGAGCGCCGGAATCCACAGCAGATCGCGTAGCCGCTTCGGCGGCTGAATCTGGATCGAAGCGATGTGCTCGAAGGGGACCCACAGGTAGCGGCCCGCCGCGAACACCTCGAGGCGCGCGCCGATGCGTGGATCGGCATCGCACAGCGTGGTGAACGCCCGCCCGTTGAGCGTCCCGGTGATGGCGTCGTTCGCGGTCGTCAGCGGATACTCGCCATCGTGAAACATTGCCTGGCGCGTCTGCTCGGCGTTCAGCGCGCTGCGATAGAGCGCCACGCCGAGCTCCGCTTCCTGCCCCCGTGGACGCAGCACCTCGAGCTGCTTGTCCGCGCGCGACCAGCTCCCGGCGAAGCAGAGGAGCTCGAACAGGAACGTGCGGCGCTGGGCGTCGGTCGGATTCGACCGGAGATCGGCGCCCAGCGCCTCGATGGCTTCGTCGAGTGCCCCGGCCCGGAACAGTTCGGTCGCGGTCATGGCCGTGGCACCGGAACGGTCAGACCTTGACGTTCTTCGACAGGTCCCAGCCGACCTTCACCGGCGAGCCTGCCTTGCCCTTCGCATCCTGAACCAGATACTCGTACTCGAGCTTCGCGAAATTCAGCGAAATCTGATCCATCGGCGCGTCGGACCCGTTCGAGCCACCCGTCTGGTACGAGCTGATCAGGATGTCGGAGAAGTTGAGCTTCAGGAACTCCTCCTGATTCCCGCCGGCCTTGCGGCACACGAGCGTGGCCTTCGGGATGTGCTTGCCGCTCGCGCAGTTCAGCATCAGGGTCGGCGATGCCTTGTTGACGCGCATCGTGAAGTGGAAGTCCTGCATGTCCACCTTGCCCGCCCCGCCGCCGCCGCCCCGTGCCATCGTGCCGGCCTGCGTCTCGCCCCAGCTCCAGCTCTCGACTTCGATTTCGTTCTTGTGCTTCGCATCGGTAGACTCGCCATCGATGCCATCGAGCTTCAGGAAATAATCGACTGCCATGATGCGGGTTCCTCCAGCGGGAGTGGTAGATCGACTGCGGTGATCGAATGACGGCTGCTGCCCAACTGCGCGGCGGCCGCACGCTCGCGGCCGCCGCGCCCCATCACGCTGCCGGCGCCGGGAGCTCGGCGACGAGCCGCATCGACACGCTCAGCTCATCGAGCTGGAAGTGCGGCCGGAGGAACGCGACGGCGCGGTAGGCGCCGGGCTTGCCCGGAATCTCCTGCACCTCGACCCGGGCCTCCTTGAGCGGATGCTTCGCCTTCATCTCGAACCCCACATCGTCGTTCGAGACCACGTAGTTGTTGATCCAGTGATTGAGGAAGTACTCCGCCTCGTCGCGCGACATGTAGCCGCCGATCTTGTCGCGCATCATCGACTTCAGGTAGTGCGCGAACCGCGACACCGCGAAGATGTACGGGAGCTGCGCCGAGATTCGCGCGTTGGCGGTCGCGGCGTCGCTGTCGTAGATCTTCGGCTTCTGCGCCGACTGCACGCTGAAGAACGCCGCGTAGTCCGTCCCCTTGCAGTGCACGAGCGGCGCGAAGCCCAGATCCGCGAGCTCCTTCTCGCGCCGGTCTGTGACCGGCGTCTCCGTCGGGCACTTCATCGCGACGTCGCCCTCGCCGGTGCGGAAGTTGTGCACCGGCAGCCCTTCCACCAGGCCGCCGCTCTCCACGCCGCGGATCGTCGCGCACCACCCGTAGCTGCCGAACGCCTGCGTCACGCGGGCGCCGAGCGCCCACGCCGCGTTCCCCCACAGGTACTTGCCGTGGTCCGTGCCGTCCACGTGCTCGTCGAACTGGAACGCCTCGATCGGCACCGTGTCGGGGCCGTACGGCTGCCGCATCAGGATGTGCGGCACCGTGAGCGCGACGTACCGCGAGTCGTCG
>CAYLPM010000691.1:0-4310 GCA_964385525.1 uncultured Gemmatimonadaceae bacterium | reverse complement strand
CTCGGTGGCGGGCGACTCGGTGACCAGTGTTCAGTGGCGGGACTCAGCGGCGAGTGCTCAGTGGCCAGCGACTGATGACCCCTGAAACTCACGGCTGATCACTGAGCACTCCACTCCCCCGTACCAATCCTTTCACTGCCCCCGATCCTTGCATTGTCAGCACTTCAGTCAGAGATTCCGCCCCTGTGACTCGCATCGCCATCTATGCCGGCAGCTTCGATCCGATCTCTCGCGGGCACGAGGATCTCGTCAGCCGGAGTCTCGCGTTCGTGGACCGGCTCGTCGTGGCGGTCGCGACCAACTTGTCCAAGACGCCGCTGTTCACCGTCGAGGAGCGCGTCGCGCTTATCGAGGAAGCGTGCGGCGGCGATGACCGCATCGAGGTACGCGAGTTCAATGGCCTGCTCGTCGACTTCGCGAAGTCGATCGGAGCGACGATGCTCATCCGGGGTTTGCGTGCCGTGAGCGACTTCGAGTACGAGTTCCAGATGGCGCTCATGAACCGGCATCTCGCCCCCAAGCTCGAGACCGTCTTCATGGTCCCGTCGCTCGAGACGACGTACATCAGCTCGAGCATCGTGCGCGAGGTCGCGCGCTTCGGCGGTGACATCGACGACCTCGTCCACCCGGCCGTCGCGCGAGCCCTGCGGGCCCGCTTCGGCACGCGGTGAACTTCCTCGCCGAGGTTCGCGCCCGCGCCGCCCGCGCGCGGCGGCGGATCGTCTTTCCGGAGAGCGCGGACGAGCGCACTCTGGTCGCGGTCCGGACCCTCGCCGCCCGCCGCATCGTCGAGCCGGTGCTGATCCTCGATCCCGCGGCCCCCGAGACGCACGCCGCGGTGCGCGCCGTCGGCGTCGAGGTGCTCGACCCGGCCACCGATCCGAGGCGCGAGCGTGTAGTGGACGACCTCCTGCGCGCGCGCGCCCACAAGGGTCTCGCGCCCGATGCTGCCGCCGCGCTCGCGACGACCCCGCTCTACCTCGCCGACTCGCTCGTGCATCATGGCGACGCGCACGGCTGTGTCGCCGGCGCGGCGCACACTACGGCGGCGGTGCTCCGCGCCGCGCTCTGGCTCATCGGGCCCGCGGCCGGGGTCCGCACCGTCTCGAGCGCCTTTTACATGGTCGTGCCGCCGTTCCGCGACGAGGCCGCCGAAGTCCTCACTTTCACGGACTGCGCGGTCGTGCCGACACCGACCGCCGAGCAGCTCGCGGACATCGCCGTCGCGGCGGCGGGCGATCGCCGGCTGATCGTCGGCGACCAGCCGCACGTCGCCCTCCTCTCCTTCAGCACGTACGGCAGCGGCAGCGGCCCCTCGGTGGACCTCGTGACCGCCGCGGTGGCCCGTATCCGCGCGATGGGCATCGACTTCCCGGTGGACGGAGAATTGCAAGGCGATGCGGCGCTCATTCGCTCGGTCGCCGAGCGAAAAGCGCCCGGCAGCGAGGTCGCCGGCCGGGCCAACGTACTCGTCTTTCCGACGCTCGATGCCGGGAACATCGCGTACAAGCTGGTGCAGCGCCTGGCCAGCGCACAGGCCATCGGCCCCATCATCCAGGGACTCCGGCGTCCGTGCAGCGATCTATCGCGCGGCGCCGTCTCGGATGACATTATCAACGTCGCGGCCATCACCGCCCTTCAGGGGCGTGAGGCCTCTTCACACTGATCAACTGCAAGTCCCTCGGAGAGACAAATGAGCTTCGCCATCAAGAGTCAGGGAGACGTCGTCGTGGTCGATGTCGAAGGCCAGCTGATCGTCGGCAACCGCCAGGAGCTGAAGCAGAAGGTGCTCGACGAGCTCGAGAAGGGCGAGCGTAAGTTCCTCATCGATTTCAGTCAGACCGGCTACATCGACAGCTCCGGCCTCGGCGTCCTGGTCTCGCTCTCCAAGAAGATCCGCGAGCAGGGCGGCGAGCTCCGGCTCGCGAATCTGAACGACGATCTCAAGACCCTCTTCGAGCTCACCAAACTCGACACGCTCTTCCAGATCGCGGACACGCGCGAGCGTGGTCTCGAGAGCTTCTGACGCGCCCGGCGTGACGGCCCCCGCGATCGCGGGACTGGCATCAGCGGCGTCGGTGCCGTGCGCCGTACGCCGCACTCGAGCGGGATGCCGACCGACGCCCGGACGCTCGTCCGGGCGTCGGTCGTGACCACCATCCGGGCAGAACGTCAATGAACATGGAGGCTTCTCTTCCTCCGCCCGAACCTGCCAGAGCGATCGGAGACGACGCCTTGCCCCCCTCAGCGCACGTACGCGTCGCGATCGAGGTCGAGATCCCCAGCGACGTGCGCTACATCGGCCAGGTCGTCGCGCTCGTCACCCGCCACTGCCAGGACTTCAGCTTCCCCACGCAGGCCTGCTCGCTCAACGTCCCCGTCGCGCTGACGGAGGCGATGTCCAACGCAATACTTCGCGGCAACCTCGAGAATCGCGAAAAGCACGTCCGCGTGCGCGCGATCGTGGATCGCGAGCGGCTCGTGCTCGAGGTCGTCGACGAAGGCCGCGGCTTCGATCTCGACACCTGCACGGTCGACCCCACCACGCCCGAGAACGTCGTTCGCGAGGACGGCCGCGGACTCTTCCTCATGCGACAGCTCATGGACCGCGTCGAGCAGTTCGCGAACGAGGGCAACGTGGTGCGGCTCACACTGCAGCGCGGATGAAGGAGCTCACGGAAGTCCTCGTCGCGTTCCATGAGGCGACGGGCTGCGACACCGCCGTCTGGACGCTCCCCGTCGCGGGCGAGCGGCCGCAGGTCGTGGCGTCCGCGCCCGCGGGGAGCTCCCCCACCTGGTTCGTCGCGCCGCCCGGTTCCGCCGACCCGATCGAGGTCGAGACCTCGCGGGGCACGGTGCTCCTCGTCGCCATACCGGGCCCGAGGCGGGCGTGGCTCACCGTCGGCCCCGGCCGACCCGACTCGGCGCCGCTCGCGACGCTCGCCCGATTTCTCCTCCCGGTCGTCGGTCAGTATCTCCAGTCGGCGCTCGAGGTCGAGCACGCCGCCAACGAGCTTGCCGAACGCTACGAGGAGATCAATCTCCTCTACACGACGAGCGAGATCCTGGGGCGCGCCGTCACGCTCCAGGAGACTGCCGCGACGATCCTCGAGGAGATCTCGCAGACCGTCGGCGCGCGCCGCGCGTCGATCCTCGTGCACGACCGCGTCACCGACACCCTCCAGGTCGTGGCCGCGCTCGGCGTGGATCCCGCCGAGGCGCCGCCGATCGCCACCGAAGATGCGTGCAGCGTCTCGGCCACCGTATTTCGCTCGCAGCATTCGATGATCGTCGAGGGCCACGACATGCCGTGCGACGCCGAGCAGCTCTACCGGCGCGGCGCCATGCTCTCGGTGCCGATCATGTGGACCCCGCCCGGCGGCACCGCCGCGCCGCTCGGCGTCGTGAACCTCTCCGACCGGGCGTCCGGACAGCCGTTCTCGGCCGGCGACCAGAAGCTGATCGCCGCGATCGCGACGCAGATCGGCACGGCCATTCAGAATGCGCGCCTCGTGCGCGCCTCGCTCAATCAGCAGCGTCTCGTCCAGGAGATGCAGCTCGCCAACGATCTGCAGATGAAGCTGCTGCCGAAGGCGACCAGCGTCGCGCCGGAGGCGGAGGTCGCCGCGCGGGTCGTGCCCGCCGAAAGCGTCGGCGGCGACTTCTACAATCTCTTCCGGCTCGGCGGCGGACGCACGGGTGTGCTGATCGGCGATGTCTCCAGCCACGGCTACCGCGCCGCGCTGATCATGGCGCTCGCGATGAGCGCCTCGGCCATCCACGCCCAGACCACCGGCGATCCAGGCGAGATGCTCAACGCGCTGCTGGCAACGCTGCGCGAGGAGCTGCAGTCGACGGAGATGTTCATCTCGCTCTTCTACGGCGTCATCGATCGCGAGCGGCGGCTGCTGCGCTACGCGAACACCGGCCATCCGCACGCCTTCGTCGTCGGCGACGGCAACCTGGTGGAGCGACTGCCGGCGCTCAACCCGCCGCTCGGGATGACGGAGGACCGGCCGGACGCGGCGGAGCGCGAGTGGCGCTC
Organism: uncultured Gemmatimonadaceae bacterium; assembly: GCA_964385525.1. Taxonomy (GTDB): domain Bacteria; phylum Gemmatimonadota; class Gemmatimonadetes; order Gemmatimonadales; family Gemmatimonadaceae; genus DATKCV01. Next base: position 265 of record CAYLPM010000691.1, on the reverse strand, counting down.
CGGCGAGGATCTCCTGTTGCTGTTCACGGACGGGATCAGCGACGCGCGCAACCGGGCCGGCGCGCGCCTCGGCGAGCAGGCGGTGCTGGACTGCGTGCTGCGCCATCACGCGCGCTCGCCGACCGTGATCGTGGAGGAGGTGTTCGAGATCCTGCGCCGGCACGGCGGCGACGTTTCGCGTCGCGACGATCTCACGCTCGTCGTCGCGCGGAGCTGAGCGCCGCGTCGTGGCAGACGGGGAGCGCGAGAGCGGACGCTCTCCGCG
>CAYLPM010000690.1:0-3989 GCA_964385525.1 uncultured Gemmatimonadaceae bacterium | reverse complement strand
GCATCGAGACGACCACTGCGAGGATGCCGGCGGCACCGAGCGATGCGATCTCATCGACCGGCAGGAGGAACAGCGCGCCGAATCCAATCAGTACGGACAGCCCCGACAGCGCGATCGTCGCGCCACCGCGATGGCCAGCCTCGATCGCGGCGATCCGCGGATCATGCCCGGCACGCAGCGCCTCGCGAAATCGTCCCACGATGAGCAGCGCGTAATCGATGCCGAGCGCCAGCCCGACCATCGTGATGGTGTTCTGCACGAAGATCGACAGGCTCCAGACTTCGTTGACGAGCACCGCGAGACCGAGTGCGATCGCGATCGCCAGTGCGCCGGCGAGGACCGGAAGCACGGCGGCCACCGCCGCGCCGAATGCCGCGAGGAGTAGGAGCAGCGTCAGCGGCAGGACGCGCACCTCGGCGGCTCGCGCATCCTCGGCGCTGAGACGCCGCATGTCGAAGGTGAGCGCGACGTCACCCGTCCACCGCAGCGTCGCGGCCGGGTAGCGCTCGCGCAGCGGGATGAGCGCGCGTGCGCCGGCGGCGCGGAGCGGCGGGACCATCGTGTCCGGCCGGGCATCCAGCGCGGCGATGCCGACGAGAAACACCGCGCCCTCGCGCGCGCCGGCGAACATCGTGTCGGGCAGGTTGAGGAAGGACAGCGTACCCGTGACCCCAGGCACTGCTTCGACCTCCTCGACGATGGACTGGAGGATTTCCCGCCCCTCGGATGTCCTGGGGGAGGGGACGCCCGTGACGACGGCGACGATGCTTCGCGCGAACGGCGAGGCGAAGCGGGTCGCCAGCTCACGCTCGACCGCCGCTGCCTCGCTGCCTTGAATGCGGGGGATGACGGCGAGCTCGCGCGAGAGCCGTCGGGCCTGCGGTGCGAGGCCGGCGGCCGCCAGCACCCAGATGGCCACGATCCAGCCGCGGCGACGCACGGCGAAGGTGGCGAGCCAACGCATCGTCGGGCTCCCGCCGCGCGGCGAGCGCTATTCCTCGAAGATCGCCGCGGCGCTCATGCCGTTCCGCCTGAGCAGGCGGAAGTGCGACGCCAGTGCACCGGGAAGCGTAAAGGACTTGTAGGGGAGCCCCTCTTCTCTCGCCGCGGCCGCGACCAGCGCGGTCAGGGCCGGCAACTGATTGTGATTGACCGACGGGAAGAGGTGATGCGCCGCGTGGTGATTGAGCGCGCCGACGAGCCAGGTGAAGAGCGGGCGGTCGGTCGAAAAGTCGTTCGTGGTCCGGATCTGATGGACCGCCCACTCCTCCTGCATTCGCGCGTCACCGTCCGGCTGCGGAAACGGCGCATCCTCGTCGAAGTGCGTGGGCAGCACGATGAGGAGCGTGAGCACGCCCGTGAACGCGTGCATGACCATGAACCCGAACAGGAACGCATACCAGGGATGCGGCAGCACGAGCGCCGGCACGGCGACCATGATCGCCAGGTTGGATGCCTTGAAGAGCACCAGCTTGACACGCTCGATCCGCGGAACGTGCACCGTCCGCCCGACGAGCGAGTTTTTCGAGAAGCAATCCCTGAAGTCGCGGAGCAGGAACCAGTTCAGCGTGTAGAGCGGATAGAGGAAGGGCAGATAGAGGTGCTGGTAGCGATGGCCCCAGCGCAGCGGATCCGTGGGCACGATGCGAATCACCTTGCGGTCCTCGATGTCGACGTCCCACCCCGGAATGTTGGTGTACGCGTGGTGCAGCCGGACGTGGCGGCGCTCCCAGATGAAGCTGTTGCCCCCCACGAGGTCCAGCGCGAGGGCCGCCAGCCGGTTCGCGCGCGGCGACTCGAACAGACAGTGGTGCACCGCATCGTGAACCACGTTCAGCACCATGAACGTGACGAGGGCGCCGAACGCCGCGTAGCACGCGTAGAACCACGTGAGCTCGTGACCCCTCGTCAGGAGCAGGGCGTACGTCGCGACGAGCGAACCGGGGAGCAGGATGACCTGTGTCCAGGTCACCACCCTCGCGTAGCGTGCGCGCGCCGCCATGATGGGCTGGGCGCGCTGCCGGAGCCGCTGGTGGAAGCCGCCCGCGGTCTCCCTGGGAAACGCTGGCCGCGCGCGCGATGGTGGGCGCGAGGAGGGGTGAGGCGGAAGCGGCAGGGCGGACATGGCGTCGCGGTTCCCTCGGCCTGAACTTCCGTGACTTGGCGGCGCGTTCGAAGCGGCGCCATGATAGCAGACGCGACTCGAACACGCCAGAGTGAGCCGTCCGATGAAGCGTTTACTCGTCTTGTGCCATGCAGGCGCGGGCGCCGGCGATGTCCCCGCCCGAGTCCGGCGCATGGTGGCGCGCGTGCCCGACCTCGCCGGCGCCGCGTACCGGCTCGTCGAGTCGGTGGAGGATGCCAGCGAGGCCATCGACCGGCACGACGGCGCGGTGGAAGGGGTGATCGCCGCGGGAGGCGATGGCACGATCAGCCTGGTCGCCGCGGCGCTGCTCGCGCAAGGTGAGCACTCGCGCGCACGCCTGCCGCTGGGAGTGATTCCGCTGGGCTCGGGAAACGCGTTCGCGTACGGCATCGGGTTGCGCTCACTCGACGCCGCGTTCCGCGCGATCGGCACCTGGCGAGAGGAGTGCATCGATGTCATGCGCACCACGCATCCGCAGGCGCCGGTGGCGCTGGTGACGCTGAGCGCCGGAGTCGAGGGCCGGTTCATCGCCGACTACGAAAGCCGCCGCGCACGGTGGTCGAGGCGGGGCGCGTCGATCGCGGCGGTCGTCGGTGCGGTGCGTGGTGCACGTGCGCGACTTCGGCTGGTGGCCGACGGATCGGAGCTCTGTGATGTGGACGACCCATGCGTCAACGCCGGACTGTACAATCTTCCATCCTACGCGTTCGGCTGGCGCATGTGGCCGGACGCCGACCCGTGCGACGGCGCGGGCGAGGCGGTCGCCTGTCGGACGCTGCGAAGCTACGTCCGCGTGATCCGGCGGGGGCTGCACACCGCGCGCGCCTGCGACACGACGGATCCGCGATGGGCGCGGTTCCGGACCGCGCTGCTCGAGAGCGACGGCCCGCTCCAGGCGGACGGCGAGCCACTCGCGCCCGCGTCGATCTCCGTCCGGCTCGACCGCTGCGCGTTGCGCGTGCTGCTCCCCTAGTCGTTCCCGATCCGCCCGGGGCCGATGATCCCGCTCCGCTTCAGGAGCGCTCCCTCCCGCGCGATCTTCAGCGGGACGATTACGAGCGCGCCGCCGAGCAGGAGCAGCGAGGGCACGTTCGCGAGCGCGAGGGACTGGCCCACGAGCACGGCGCCCGTCCCGACGTAGATCGGGTGGCGTACCAGCGCATGGATGCCGGTCGCCACGACGGCGCCGTGCGGGCGCACGCCGATCCCCCATGCGCCGGCGAGCCGGCGCCGTCCGACGATGGCGAGCGTCGTTCCGCCCCAGATGAGCGCGAGCGCGATGGATGCGATGAGCAGATCGGGAACTCTGCCCGGCCGCGCGAGCGACAGGATGACGAGCGCTGCCATCACCAGGCGGACGATGATCTCGCGCATCCACTCGCCCTCGTGCGCGACCCGCCCACGCCGCCGATGCACCGCCAGCAGCCAGTCGAGGAGGTGTACCGCCCAGGCGAGGCCGGTGAGTGCGACGATCCACGCGGCGCTCATGCCATGCGCTCCGTCCTGTACGTGGTCGTCACAGGGCGCGCTCGAACAGGCGGAAGGTCTTGGTCCGCGGGCTTCCGAACGCCTCGATCACGCGGCGAATGCGCGTGTTGTGCTCCTGCACGAGCGACAGCTCCGTTTCGCGCATCCCGGTGCGGCGTCCCGCCTCGTGCATCTCGTGCGCGATGAGCGGACCCAGGCCGACGCTTGCGAACTTCGGCAGCACACCGGCCAGAATGAAACGGCCGGTGCGCAGCCGCGGCAGCGCGCGCGCGAGTCGCAGCCAGCCGAAGGGCGCGAGTCGCCCGCGCACGCGACGGAGCGCGACGTTCACGTCCGGGAGCACGAGCCCGAAGCC
>CAYLPM010000689.1:0-3813 GCA_964385525.1 uncultured Gemmatimonadaceae bacterium | reverse complement strand
AGCCGGGCAACCGCCTCGCGCTGGTGCGGTGCGAGGTCGATCTCCCCGAGTCGAAGCGATGTTGGCGCTTCCTCCAGCATCGCGCGCGCGATGAGCGCGCGGACGCGCGAGGCCGGCGCCTCGCGCCAGGCGTGCCCGTGCGTCGTGGGCGTCGCGCTCACCGCAAGGCCCACGTCATCAGCGCGCCCAGGTCGGACACGCGCACGTGGTAGGCGCGCGCGACGGTGTCGATCATCTCCTGCGCGCCCGGCGCCTCGCCGCCGCGGGCACGCCGCGCCAGCGGAGCCAGCATCGCTCGCGCCGCCTCCCACTGCCGAGGTATCGGCAGTCGTGCCACCGTCCAGCCGAGATAGCGCTTGTACCCGCCGCGCGCCGGCTCGGCCACGAGCGCGAGCCACGCCGCGGCGACCGGCGAGTTCAGCAGGGCCGCGAGCGCTTCCGCATCCTCGGTCTCCGGGCAGGGCACGACATAGCAACTGTTGAGCGGGACGGCAGGATCGCCCGCTTCGAGAACCGCCGCGCGCGGGGTGCGGCCGAAGTCCGACCACACCACGCGCGGTCGATCGGAGGAAGCCGCCTCGGTGCGGAAGAGCGTCCACCAGCGCCGATTCCCGCGCGCGTCCGAGCGAGCCGCGAGCCGGGCGCGCCACGGCGCGAGCCACCGCTCGGCGAGGGGAGGGAGGCGCTCCAGCGGTGCGCCATCGCTGCCGTGCGTCCAGACGATGTGCTCGGCGGCGCGTGCGCTCCACGCGTCGATGGACTCCCCGCGCAGCAACGGCCGCAGCATCATCGCCTCCAGCTCTCGCTCGCGCGTGCCGTCACTCACGCGCGCGCGTCCGGCGCAGCACGACCGGATCTGCACGATGAATGCACCGTTGCACCCGCACTTCACTCCGAGCACGGGCCGGCCGAGCGGCGAATCATGGAGCCGGCCGCCGGCGCGTGCGAGGCGATCGAATCCGGCGCGCACGTCGGCGGGCGCGAGGATCCACGGACTGCCCGGCGTGCCGTCGAGGGCGAGGGCGTCGCGTGCAATCGCCCAGCGCAGGGCACCGCTCCGGCGGTGCAGGGCGGCGTCGATCATCGGCTGTCCGTCGTCACCGCGCCGCGCGACGAGCATCGAGGGATACACGGCGGCGTCGAACGCGGAGGGCGACTCGGACCAGTCCTCGAGCGCTTCCACGCGAGCGTCCTCGAGGAGCAGGCGTCGCACGCCGCCGCCGGCGAGCGAGCGCCACAGCTTCATGGGCAGGAGCAGCGCGAGTACGCCGTTCTCCCGCAGGAGCGTATGCGCGCGTTCGACGAACAGCGCGGCGAGGTCTATCTGCGCGGCGAACCCCGCGCCGGCGGCGGCGCCATCGGCGCCCTGCTCCCACGCCGCGCGCCGGAAGACGGCGTACTCCTCGCGCAGCGCGAGGCGCGTTCGCGCGGGGATGTTGTGCAGGCGCACCCACGGCGGATTGCCGAGCACGAGATCGAAGCCTCCGGCTGCCGCAACGTCGGCGAAGTGGGACGCGAACGAGAACGGAAGCGCGCCCCCCGCCTCCAGCTGGCGGCGCACGGCGCGAAGCTGCCGCGCCTGCACGCGCAACCGCTCCATGCGCGCCCGCTCGGATGCGTCGGGCGCGTGCCGCTCGCCGAACAGATCCGGTGCGCGGCGTGCCAGCACGAGCTCCCGGCGTCGCGACACCACCCGCGTGAGCTCGGCGTCCGCGGCCGCGAGCGCGAACGATCGCTCCTCGCGCTCGAGCAACGCGACCATGCGCACCTTTCGCGAACCGGTCGCGCGCGCGTACCGCTGGCGCAGCGTACCCAGCCGGCCGGCGCGTCGCAGCGCCTGCGTCGGTCCGATGAGCGCATCGCCCACGCGCACGTGATGATCGAGATTCGGGAGTGGCGGGACGTCGAGCGGATTCGCGACGTCGCTCTCGATCACGACGGAGAGCCACAGCCGCAGCTCGCACAGCCAGACGGCGGTCGGGTTCACATCCACACCGAAGATCGAGCGCGTGAGGACGGTGCGGCGGATTTCCGCGAGCGGAGCGGGATCGCCGAGCCGGTGCATCAGGTCGGACAACCGCTCGAGCGCGTGCACGAGAAAGGCACCGGAGCCGCATGCGGGATCGAGGATCCGCAGCGCGGCGATGCGGTCCCTGAGCTTGGCGGCGTCCGGGGGCGCGAGGGAGATGCCGTCGAGCGCCCGCTCGACCGGCCGCATCTCCCCCTCGTCCTGCGCGAGGGCGTGCGCGAGCCCGGCCATCGTCACCCGCTCGACGATCGCCTGCGGCGTGTAGAACGCGCCGCTCGCTCGCCGCTCGGGTGACGCCATGAGCGACTCGAAGGCCTTGCCGAGCATCTCCGGATCGACCGCCGCCTCGCTCCACTCCGCGCTGTCCTCGCGCGCGGTGAAGCGGTAGCGACTCAGCAGATCGCCGTGCACGAGCGCCAGCTCCTCGTCACGGAAGCGCACGTCGCGGCACCGTCGCTCCAGCGGTGTCCGGGAGAAGAGTCCGCCGTTGAGGAACGGTACGCGACCGAAGGCACGCGCGGCGGGCGCGCGAGCGCTCGGCGCGGTGTTCAGCGTCCCGAAGAAGAGAGGGAGCAGGACGCGACGCTGATACCCGCCGTCGTCCGCCATGCAGTCGTCGAAACGGCGCGCGAGGAAGCCGTGATCGCCGTCGAGCCATCCCTTCGCCTCGAGAAAGGACAGGAACAGCAGCCGCGACGCGTAGAGGAGCGCGAGCGAGCGGCGCTCCTCGACCGTCGCGCGTCCGATCGCTCGCTCGGCGAGCGCGCGCACGATCCGTTCGAGCGCGCGATAGAAGCGGCGAGTCAGCGCCTCGCGCCCGAGCAGCTCGAGCCAGCGGGCGTGCACCAGCAGGTCCGCCCCTCCGCGGGCGGCGGCGAGGGCGCACACCGTCTCGGCATCGCTCTCGATGACGTGCGAGCGGTCGCACAGGAGGGCGACCACCCGCGGAGGCGAGCGATCCGCGCTCCACGTGGCGAGCGCGAGCCGGGTCCCGCCGCGCTCCGTCGCGACGACGAGCCAGAGCAGGTGCGGTGCGCGCGCCGACAGCCGCGTCGCGAGGAGCGCGAGAACGTCGCGCACGACGACATCAGGGCCGACCTCGACCAGCAGCGCGCGGAGCGTACCGGGCCCGCGGGCGATCTCCACGGCTCGGAGGTCGCACGGAATCCCGAGCGCCGCCCGCGTGGCGGGATCGAGAGGCGTCGCACTCCCCTCGCATCCGAGTGCGGCTGCAATGGGAGCGAGGTTCGCGAGTCGGTCGGCGGTGGCGAGCAGCTCGGCGGCGGAGCGTAGTGTGAGCACGCGCCGAGAATGGCGGCGGCCTCACGCACGAGCGTCATCGGTGGCGCGCCGGGCGGAGCGAATCTTCGTCGTCGGGCTCGATGGCTTCGCGAGGAACCGGCCTCACGCCGGCGGCGGTACCTCCGGCGACGCGTGCTGCACCGATCCGGCGGACGATGCGGCGCCGACCCGCGACTCGGGCGCCGCCATCTCGCCGAGACGCGCGCTCAACTCGCGCGACTCGAGCTGCACTTCCATCCGCCGCGCCATCTCCAACCCCTTCTCGTAGCATCGGCGCGCCGTCATCGGGTCGCCCCGCTTCACGCTGATGTCGCCCAGCAGCCGGTACACCTGTACCTGCAGCGAGTGATCGGCGGCCCCGAAGTAGCCGAGCGCCTCACTCGCCAGATCCTCGGCGCGCCCGAGGTTGCCCAGGGCCGCCTGCGCCTCGGCACGATTCATCGTCGCCATGGCCAGCAGGTTGAGGTCCTCGACCTCGCGCG
>CAYLPM010000688.1:0-3494 GCA_964385525.1 uncultured Gemmatimonadaceae bacterium | reverse complement strand
CGTCTCGCAGCCGCTGCCCACCGGCGGCCGGCTCTCCATCTCCGGCGAGCTCACGGCGCTGAGTCAGCCGCTGCTCGCCGACGATGAGCAGTTCACCGGCATCACGTCGGTCGGCATCCAGCTCGAGCAGGAGCTGTTCGGGATCAACCGCAGCATCCGCAACTACCGGCTCGCGCAGGAGTCGTACGCGCGCTCGCGGGCGCAGCATGCGGACCGCGAGCGCAATCTCGCGCGCAACGTGCTCTTCGCGTACCTCGGGCTCGTGCAGGCGCGAAAGGAGGCGGAGCTCGACAGCATCCTCGCCGTGCGCGACGCCGAGCGGCTGGCGGAGATCCGGAGCCGCGTCGACGTCGAGGCGATGAGCGAGGTGGACTCGCTCAAGTTCGAGCTGGAGACCGTGCGCGCGCAGATGAGCCGCGTGGATGCCGGGCAGGGGCTCGCGCGCGCGCAGGCGCAGCTGAACGAGGTCCTCGCGCTGCCGATGCACACGATCGTCGTGCCCGACACGGTGATCCGGGTCCAGCCGTTCATCCCCGACAGCGAGCAGGGACTTCGGCTGGCGCTCGAGAACCGCCAGGACCTCCTGCTTGCCCAGCTCTCGGTGGAAAACCGTCGCGAGCAGCTCCGCGATGCGCATCGGACGTCGCCGATCACGCTCTCCATCCGGTCGAACCTCGGCTTCAATGGCTCCGCGCGCTCGGCGGCGATCTCGGAGGCGCTCAGCGGCGCGATCGACCGGCAGGATCGCGCGCGCTCGATCGATCTCGGTGTGCGCATTCCCATTTTCGACCGGTTCGAGGAACGCAATGCGGTCGCGCGGGCCGAGAACGATCTGGCGTCCGCCGAGGCGAACCTCGAGGACGAGCGGCGGCAGATCGAGAACGAGGTCCTGCTGGCGGCGGAGCGCGTCACGAACGCTGTCGAGCAGCTCGCGCTCGTCGAGCGCAGCGTGGACCTCACGCGGCGTACGCTCGCGATCCAGGGGCGGCGGTATCAGAGCGGCGAGATCACCTCGGCCGAACTGCTGCTCGATCAGGCGAACTACCGCGAGGCGGAGATCACGCTGATCGAGACGCAGATCGAGTTTCTGACCGCGGCCGAGGAATGGCGCCGGGCGATCGGCGAGCCAGTTCCGAACGAGTGAGCGGCCGTCCCTCGGGATGACGGTACGGTCATCATCCCGAGCGTGAGCGAGGGATCTCGGTACCCTCGTCCGTCGGCGAGCCTCCGCGAACCCTACCTGCCGCCTTGTTCCCCGCGGCCGGCGACGCTCCGGTTCAGCACGTGCTCGGCGAACCACTTCTCCTGCTCCGCATCGAGATGGAGGCGGTGCACCGGCTCGGTGATGCCGTGCCCCTCGCGCGGATAGCGCAGGAACTCCACCGTGCGGTCCAGCTTCTTCAGCACGCGGAAGTACTGCTCCGCCTGCGCGATCGGCACACGGCGGTCGTTCTCGCCGTGCGTGATGAGGAGTGGAGTCCGAACCCGCCCGGCGTACTCGACCGGCGACCACCGCTCGTAGGTCTCCTTGCTCTCGGTCGGCAGGCCGCCGAACCCGAACTCGAGCAGATTCGGGATGTCCGTCTGACCGAAGAAGGAATACCAGTCCGAGATCCCGGCGTGCCCGATCGCAGCCTTGAAGCGGTCCGTCTGCGTGACGGTCCAGAACGTCATGAAGCCGCCGTAGCTGCCGCCCATCACCGCGAGGCGATCCGGGTCAGCGACTCCCAGCGCGACGACGTTGTCCACCCCGTTCATGATGTCCTGGAAATCCTTGCCTCCCCAGTCGTTCCGATTGGCGTTACTGAACTCGAAGGTGCGGCCCGAGCTGCCCCGCGGATTGCCCTGGAGCACCGCGTACCCGCGTGCCGCCCAGATCTGCGCACTCTGGTTGAAGGTCGCCGAGTAGCGACCATGCGGTCCGCCATGCACCTGGAGGATCAGGGGGTAGCGCTGACCAGCCTCGTAGCCGACCGGGTAGGTCAGGACCCCTTCGATCATCCAGTCGTCCGCGCCCCTCCAGGTGATCGGCTCGGCGCGCGCGACGTCGAAGTCCGAGAGGTTTTCGTGCTCCACGAAGAGGCGCCTGGCGCGGCGGCCATCCTCGTCGGTGAGATAGACGATGTTCGGCTCATCGAGCGAGCTGCCGGTGACGATCCAGGTCTTCCCGTCCTTGGTGGCACTGAATCCGCCGAACACGAAATCGTCGCTGAACGCAACGGGGACCGGCTTGCCGCCGGTCGCCGAGACCTTGTACAGCTTCGACGTGAGCCCCTCGGCGGCAGTGAAGTAGAGGGACCGTCCGTCGGCGGACCACTCGATGCGTGAGATCGAGTAGTCGAAGTCGGCCGTGAGGTTGAGCGGCTCACCGCCCTCCGCGCGCACGACCTTCAGATCCGACTGGTTGGCGGAGTTCTTCGCGTGGTCGCTGGAGCTGAAGGCGATCCAGGCGCCATCGGGGGACCAGACAGGGCTGCCATCGGGTCCCGGGTTCGCGGTCAGTCTGCGCTCGGCACCGGAGTCGGCCGGCACGATGAAGATGTCCGTGTTGTCGCTCCAGTTCGCGTCGCGGCCGGTGGTGCCGGTGCGATTCGACGTGAAGGCGATCCAACGGGCATCCGGGGACAGGACGGCGCCCTGATGATCGTACGGACCGGCGGTGAGCTGCCGCTTCGACTTCACCTCGGCGTCGTAGACGACGACCTGCGCGAACTCGAGTCGCTTCTCGGCGAAGAACCCATCGTCCTTCTTCTTCACTTTGGCGTCCCACTCCTTCTTGTCGGGCCGATCGATGCGGTCGGTGAGCACGATGCGCTTGAGGTCCGGGGTGAAGGTCCCGCTGCTCGGCGCCTCTTCGTCGTCGAATAGCTTGACGGCCTCGCCGCCTTCGGGGGAGATCGCCCACCACGAAGTCTTGTCATCGCGGTTCGAGGTGAACGCGACCCGGCCGTCCGGGAGGAAGCGCGCGTTGCTCTCGCCGCGCGGCGCGCTGGTGAGCTGGAAAGTGCGGCCGGTGCTCAGCTCGTGCAGCCAGATGTGGGTCGTCGCCTCCCAGTCGGTGGTGTCGCGCTCGGTGCGGGTGAACGCGACGAAGCGTCCATCGGGCGAGATCTCGTAGCCGCCGTAGGTGGGACGCTCGAGCATGGCGCGGAGCGTGATGTTCCGCGGCGCGGTCGGCTGCTGCGCGGGTAGGGCGGACGCGAGAACGACGACGGCGAGAAGCGACGTCGCGACTCTGGCTGGCATATGAGCACTCCTGAGTGGAAGAGCACAGACCCCGCTCGCTGCAGCGGACGGACGCACGTTCGAGGTTCTTATGATATGGCGGTGACCCTGGGGAGGAAAGAAGAGGCCGAGCGTCGGCCGCCAGTGGGCGGCCGGCGCTCGGCGGATAGGCACAGAGCGCCGGGACCGGAATCCTGCCTACTGCCGCAGGCGGGCCAGGCGAACCACACGGGCGGGGTAGCTGCCGACGCCCTCGACGTGGGTCGTCG
>CAYLPM010000687.1:0-2635 GCA_964385525.1 uncultured Gemmatimonadaceae bacterium | reverse complement strand
CCGAGGAGGTCGATCGCATTCTCCGCGAGCTCACGGACGCCGTGCGTCCGCATCGCGAGGCCATGCGCGACTCGCTCGATGCGCTCATCGAGCTCGATACGCTGTACGCGCGCGCGCGCTTCGCGCGCGACCTCGAGTGCTCGCCCGTGACCGTGGCGGCGGCGGGCGAGGGTTATCTCGTCCGCGGCGGGCGACACCCGCTTCTGCTGGCGCAGGACATTCCCGTCATCCCGTTCGACCTCGAGATGCTGCCCGGGGAGCGCACGCTGCTGCTCTCCGGTCCCAACACCGGCGGCAAGACCGTCCTGCTCAAGGCGATCGGGCTCCTGTCCGCGATGACCCAGGCGGGGATCCCCGCGCCCGTGGCCGACGGCAGCCGGATCCCGGCATACGATGACATCTTCGCCGACATCGGCGACGAGCAGTCGATCGAAGCGAGCCTGTCGACGTTCTCCGCCCACCTCCGGAACCTCGCCGAGATCCTGCGCGGGACGACCGCTGCGTCGCTGGCTCTGATCGATGAGCTTGGCTCCGGCACCGATCCATCGGAGGGCGCGGCCCTCGGCGGCGCGATTCTCGAGACGCTCACGCGCCGCGGCGTGATGACGATCGCGACGACGCACCTCGGCGTACTGAAGCAGCTCGCGACCGAGCAGGAGGGAATCGTCAACGCCTCGCTCCAGTTCGATGCCGCGCAGCTCGCGCCGACGTATCGGTTGATCAAGGGAATCCCCGGCCGATCGTACGGGATCGGCATCGCCCGCCGGCTCTCGCTCCCGGAGGAGGTGCTCACGCGCGCAGAGGAGCGCCTCCCCTCCGGTGAGCGCGATGTCGCCGTGCTGCTCGCGGACCTCGAGCGCCGAGAGTCGGAGCTCTCGGATCGCGAGCGCGAGCTGCGCGCGATGACCGATGAGGCACGCGACAAGTCGCACGTGCTCGCGCAGCGCGAGCGTACGCTGCGCGAGCGCGAACGGGAGCACGAGCGGGAGTCGCGACGCGAGACGCGGCGCTACGTGCTCGATGCGCGCGCGGAGATCGAGCGCACGATTCGCGAGCTCCGGGAGCGCGGCGCCGAACAGCTCTAGGAGGCCGCGCGCGAGGCGCGCCGCGCCGCCGAACGACTGGCGTCGGAGCAGAGCGCGGCGCTCGACCGGCTGGAGGCGGACGATCGTACCGCGGCCCCGGCGAGCGATAGGACGACGGCCGAGCCGCTGCAGAGCGGCGATTGGGTCGAGGTGGAGACGCTGGGCGGCCGCCGAGGGCGGCTGCTCGACATCCGGGACGGCGATGCCGTGGTGGCCGTCGGCGCGATGAAGCTCACGGTCCCCCTCGCCACGCTGCGCCGGTCGCGTGAGACGCCTGCCGAGCGGGCGGTCGCGATAGTCGGCGACCTTCCCGAGCCCGAAGCACCGCGCGAGCTGGACCTGCGCGGCATGCGCGTGGACGAGATCGACGGCGTGCTCCTCCACACGCTCGACCTCGTGATCCGCGCCGACCTGAAATCGCTCCGCATCATCCACGGCAAGGGCACCGGCGCGCTGCGCGAGCGGGTCGCGGAGATGCTCGGGAAGGACGTGCGCGTGAAGGGGTTCAGGCTGGGGGGATGGAACGAAGGGGGGTCGGGGGTTACGGTGGCGGAATTCTGACAGCGGCTTTTGGACGCTCCCGAGGATGGCGGAGGGAATCCAAGCTGTGAGCGGCCAGCTTGCCAGCCGGCCAGCGGGCCAGCAAGTGCGGCTGGTTTGCCGGGCCGCGCTTACGCGGCGCATCGAGGCGTTCGGCCCACGGAAGTTCCGCAGTAGCTTACTGCTGGCACGCTGGCCCGCTGGAGGCTCGAGGCATGGATCCCCCTTCCCGCCGCTTTTTGCCAGAAGCGATTCTCGCCCGTCCCGCATCGGCTTCTTCTCCTTTCGATGATCCCCGACGACACGATCGACCGCATCCGCGAGTCCGCCGACATCGTGCAGATCATCGGCGAGCACGTGCCCCTGCGTCGGATGGGCACCGACTTCCGCGGGCCCTGCCCGTTCCATCAGGGGACGCACCGGAACTTCTCGGTTTCGACGAAGAAGCGGATCTACTACTGCTTCGTGTGTCACGAGGGCGGCGACGTCTTCAGCTTTCTCCAGAAGCGGCTTGGCCTCGACTGGCCGGCGGCGGTGCGGCTCGTCGCGGAGAAGACGGGCATCGAGATCCAGGAAACGCAGTCGCGCCGGGAAGGCCCGGATCCGCGCGAGCCGATCTGGGAAGTCAACGCCGCCGCCGCCGAATACTTCGAGCGGATGCTGTGGGACGACGAGCCCGGGGCGCAGGCGCGCGAGTACCTGGAGAGCCGCCGCATCGCGCGCGATCTCGCGCTCAAGTTCGGCCTCGGCTTCGCGCCGCGCGAGATCGGCCTCATGCGGACGCACCTGAACGCGCTCGGGTACGAGGACGAGCGGCTGCTGGAGGCGGGGCTCATGGTGCGCCCGGAGGAGGCGAGTGAGCCGCGCCCCCGCTTTCGCGGGCGGCTCATTTTCCCCATCCTGGACGTGATGGGACGCCACGTGGGATTCGGCGGACGCGTGATCGGCCAGGGGGAGCCCAAGTATCTCAACTCTCCCGAGTCACCCGTGTTCTCGAAGGGCAAGCTGCT
>CAYLPM010000686.1:0-2606 GCA_964385525.1 uncultured Gemmatimonadaceae bacterium | reverse complement strand
GAACTCTCTTCCCCCTTGCCGAGCTTGCGTTTACGCCATCCCTTCTCACCCAGTCTCTGACCTGTCGCCTCTGCGCCCTCCCGCCCCTCCGCGCCCTCTGCGGTTCCGGTTGTTCGAGCTGCCGAGGAGCCAGCCCGAGGCGCATGCCCCACGAGCAGCCGGATCGGATTCCAGTGCAGCGTGGCCGCCGTGAGCACGCTCGCGCCGAACAGCACGAACAGCCACGCGCCTCCTGCCCCGAACCACTCCAGAGCGTAATAGGCCGCGAACATCCCCCAGACGCCTGCCAGGAGGCTGGGCTGTCGGAGGCCGCCCTGGGTGAGCCCGAGGGCGATCGGGATGAGGAGGACCAGTCCCGCGGCAAGGATGATCCACCGGCGGTCGCTCCGGATGCCGCCGTCGGCCTCGGCGCCCGCGTCGCCGCGGGAACGGCCGCTCGTCCGGCGGCGCGACGCACCTCCCGTCACGGCCTGCACCGAGCCCGCCCCCCGACCGAACAGCCGCAGCGCTTGCGCGACCGGCACCAGGGGGATGATCAGCGCCGCCGGCCAGCCGAACATGGTGATGAGCGGCCGCGCGAGTGAGCTGCCCACCCAGCCGAAGGTGCCGCGCGTGTCGACGCCCGTGCGAAGCTCGCCGAGTCCGTGGGCGATCAGGACGCCGGCGAGGAAGATGCCGAAAAGCAGGAGGGCGATCCCCCCGATCTCTCGTCGCAATTGGGTGCTGCTCACGGGTTACCGCTCCCGTTCGGGTCCGAGCTTGGTAATCTGGCGGTCCGCATAGACGGGCACCACCGGATAGGTGTCGATGCCCGCGCAGACGATCAGGTCCTCGGCGAACCCCGCCTCCGCCAGCGCGCGGCCGTGCGTGGCCGCCTCGAACAGCCGGGGGATGTCCTCCCCGTAGCGCCTGGCGACCATCACGCAGGCCAGGCCCGCGTCGTTGAGCGCGACGTCCCCGTCCCGCTGCACGATCTGCCGGGCGTAGCGCCCCGCGCACGCCGCATCCTCGAGCGAGAACTGCTTTTCCCGCCCCGCGCAGATGATGGCGACGTCCGTCCCTCCGCGCAGTGCGGTACGCAACATCGCGAGGGACGCCGAGAAGTTGACGTACGAGGCGACGATCACATCGCGGGCGCCCTGCATCGCCGTCAGCGCGCCGGTCCCGTTGGTGGTCGTCATCAGGACGGTCTTGCCCTCCACCGCCTCCGGCGTGAACTCGAGTGGCGAGTTGCCGAGGTCGAAGCCCGGGATCGGGAGCATCTTCCGCTCACCGACGAGCTTGACGTCCTTGCGGTCGAACGCCTTGGAGCGGTCGAGCGCCTCATCCGAGCTGTCGAACGGGATGACGGCGCGTGCACCGTTCGCGAGGGCCACGGCGATACTCGTGGCGGCGCGCAGGACGTCGATCACGGCCACCACCCGTCCACTGACATCGGCCGACGTGATCTGGTTCACGCCGAAGTGTACGTCGATTCGCACCTAGCCGGGCTCCTTGAACAGCTCGGGGTGTCGCTCGAGGAACTTGGTGTCCACGCTCCCCGCCTGGAAGTCCGGGTGTTCCATGACGCGCGCGAGGAACGGGATGGTCGTCGTGACGCCCTCGATGATGAAGCTCTCCAGCGCCATGTGCATGCGCCGGATCGCCTCCTGCCGGTCGCGCCCCTGACAGATGAGCTTTGCGAGGAGCGAATCGTAGTACGGCGGCACCGTGTACCCGTCGTAGACGTGGGTGTCGAGCCGCACGCCGGCCCCGCCGGGCGGATGAAAGACCTCGATCTTGCCGGGGCTCGGCTGGAAGTTGCGCGCCGGGTCCTCGGCGTTCACGCGGCACTCGATCACATGGCCCCGAAGCATCGGGAGCTCGGTGACCGACAGCGGCTCGCCAGCGGCGACGCGAATCTGCTCCTTCACGAGATCGATCCCCGTGAGCATCTCCGTGACCGGGTGCTCCACCTGGATGCGCGTGTTCATCTCCATGAAGTAGTACGAGCCATCCTCGTCGAGCAGCATCTCGATCGTCCCGGCGCCCACGTAATCGATCGCCTTCGCCCCGCGTACCGCGTCAGTGCCCATCTTCTCGCGGAGCGCCGGCGTCATTGCCGGGCTCGGCGCCTCCTCGATCAGCTTCTGGTGGCGCCGTTGCACGGAGCAGTCCCGCTCGCCCAGGTGGATCACGTGGCCATGCTTGTCGCCGAGGATCTGGAACTCGATGTGGCGCGGGCGCTGGAGGAATTTCTCGACGTAGACGTCGCCGTTGCCGAACGCCGAGAGGGCCTCCGAGCGGGCGAGCTGGAAGGAGCGGGCGAAGTCGTCGGGATCGCGCGCGACGCGCATCCCCTTGCCGCCGCCGCCGGCCGCCGCCTTGATGATGACCGGAAAGCCGATCTCCCTCGCGAATCCGAGCGCCTCGTCCACATCCTCCACCGGCCCAGGCGTCCCGGGCACGATCGGGACGTCCACGGCGGACATGGCCGTCCGCGCCGCCGCCTTGTCCCCCATCACGCGGATCTGCTCGGCGGTCGGCCCGATGAACGCGATGTTCGAGGCGGCGCACGTCTCGGCGAACTCCGCGTTCTCGGCGAGAAATCCATAGCCGGGATGAAT
>CAYLPM010000685.1:0-5891 GCA_964385525.1 uncultured Gemmatimonadaceae bacterium | reverse complement strand
CGGTATCCGCATCATCATCGGCTGTCGGACACGATGGACAAGTTGTCGGCGCGCACGTTTCAGGTGGTGGGGGATGTGGCGACGGCGCTGGTGACGCCGTAGGCGAGGCGCTCGAATCAATGGTGCGCTGCCGGGAAGGGCGGCAGGGAAGGACGGCGCAACGGATGAGGGCGGCAGGAAAGGAAGGCGCAACGGATCCAGGGCGGCAGGGAAGGACGGCGCAACGGATTGAGGGCGGCAGGGAGACGCGAAGGACCGCGGGAGGGAGGTGTGGGCGAAGTCACTTGCTTGGCAGACGTCCGTCGGATCGCGTCGCCTCCCGCTCGGCAAGCTCACGCTGCACGGATCGTCGGAGGCCGGTCAGGAGCTTCCGTACGATCACGGCGTCGCGCGTCAGCCGTGCAGCGCGCGCTCTCGCGATGACGCCTGTGTCGCCAGCCAGTGACAGGTGCGTCTCCAGCTCGTTCAGGGAACCGAGGGCGATCTCGACGAAGTGGAGGAATTCCGCGCGGCTCGCCCGCGCGCACCCCTCGGCGAGATTGGCGGGGATCGACGTCGCTGCGCGAATCGCCTGACTGCGCAATCCGGGCACGCGACGCGGCGCGCGTTCGGGCATCGCGTCGATGACGTCGAGCACCAGCGCCCGCGCGCAATGCCACGCACGAAGATTCCGGACATCGGACATGAGCGTAGGCTACGCGCCCTGCCCGCGTTCGGCGTGACCATTCGAGCGCACCCATCGCCTTCTCCTGCCACTCCCCCCGCGGGTCGTTCCCTGCGCCTCTCCCCCCGCGCCGCTCGCCCGTGTCGCCTCCCCCCTGCCGCCGTCTTCCGTTCTCGCCGTCCTCCCTGCCGCCCTCTTTCTGTGTCGCAGTTCCCATGGCGCCGTTAGCCCGTGTCGCCTCCCCCCTGCCGCCGTCTTCCGTTCTCGCCGTTCTCCCTGCCGCCCTCCTTCTTTGTCGCAGTTCCCATGGCGCCGTTCGCCGTGTCGCCTCCATCCTGCCGCCGTCTTCCGTTCTCGCTGTCCTCCCTGCCGCCGTTCGCCCGTGTCGCCTTCCTCCCTGTCGCCGTCTCTTCGAATCGTCGTGTTTCTCCCCGCCCCGTCCGCGCGTCCTCAGGTGTACCCCACCTCGACCGCGCCCCCGACATGCTCGTCCTCCTTCGATCGCTCCGGATGCTCGTGGCGACGGCGCTGCTCGTCGCCGCCGGCTGCGACTATCCCACCGATCAGAGCCTCGGGATGCACGTTTCTGTCGCCGCCCCCGGCCCGGTCCTAATCCGGGGAGCGGTGGCCGAGCTCGAGGCGCGCGTCTGGATCCGTGGTGATGCCGGCGATTCCATCCAGGTGCACAACGCGCAACTGATCTGGAGCACGAGCGATCCGTCCCTCGCCACCGTCGCCACGGGCGGGACGGGACTCGGACGCGTGACCGGCGTGAACCCCGGCATGGTGGAGATCCGCGCCGTCGCCCCGGGCTACGAGAGCGCCGAGCCGGGCATCTTTCAGCTTCGCGTCGCCAACCCGCTCGAGATCGACAGCATCTCCCCCGACACTGTCCGCTACGGCCAGCTCCTCCTCGCCTACGGCGTCGGCGTCGGTCAGGTCTTCTTCGCCGGGCTGGGGAACGCGACACTGAACATCGACAGCCTTGCGGTCTCGGGTGATCCCGCGGGCCTCGGCATCCGCGCGTTCTGGGTGGCGTATCCCGCGAGCTCGGGATTCCTGCTCGGCGCCGGCGCGGGGCAGCTCGTCGCGTCGCCTGATTCGACCGTCGTGCTCCCGTTCGACATCTATGAGCCGAATCAGAACGCGCCCGCCGTGATCCCGCTCGACGGAACGCCACCGTACGCCGACGTCCCGGTCGTCCGATTCTTCAATCCCGCGCTCGCGTTCGAGGATCTGCGCGGCGCACCGTTCGGGTACGACTGGTATCGGTGGACCACCGCCGATCCCTCGCAGCCGTACACGTTCATCTTCGTCGGCCCCTCGCTGAAGGGGACGCACGGCTCGTATCTCACCGACGACGCGAGCACCGTAACCGCTGACTCGTGGCGCCTCGGCCCCGGCCAGTACGACTGCAAGGGCTACGAGTTCCGCCCGCCGGTGGCGCCGACCGATTCGCTCTACGTGGCACTCGGGCGGCTGCCCGCGGGCTCGGTGGATCTCATCTCCGCCTACACGCAGCAGGGACGCTACGCGCTCGGCGTCCTTCGGGCGTACGAGCCCGCCCATCGGCTGATCCCGCCGGACCGCTTCGAGGAGAACGATCTCTGCGGATTCGCGGACGAGAATTTCGCGGATCCCGCGCGGCAGATCGATCTCGCGACGCCGTTCGCCGAGAACCTCACGATCGACACGCCGCACGGCATCGACTGGCTCCGCTTCCGCGTGCCCGGTGCGGTCGCGCAGTTCGTGACGGTTCGGACGGCGGCGTACACCTTCGGCAAGGCCGATCGCACGGACATCGATGCGTACGTGCTGCATGTTCCCGACGGCACGAACGGCCTCGATATCGTCGGCGGCAACACGGACCCGGGCTCGGCGGCATCCGCCACGATGCTGCTCGCGCCGGGAGACTACTATCTCGCGGTGGTGGACTCGGCCGGCGTTCCGGCCCACTACGCCGTCTGTCTGGCGACCGGCTCGACGTGCACGCTTCCGCCGGCGCCCGCGCCGCCCTCCGCCTCCATGAGTCCGCCATCGGTCTCGCTGCCCCTGCGGCAACCGCTCGACGAGCCACGATGGCGGTGACCGACTGCCGCGTCTGCGCGACGCCCCTCCCGCGAGACGCACGGTTCTGCATGGCCTGCGGCGTGGACGTCACCGATCCGGGCGCGACGGTGCAGACGAAGCCGCGTGATCAGACGGCCGAGCTCCAGGATCGGCTCGCCCGGACGCTGGCCGGCCGCTACGAGGTGCGGCGACTGCTCGGCGCCGGCGGGATGGCCTCGGTATTCCTCGCCGACGAGATCGGCCTCGACCGGCCCGTCGCGATCAAGGTGCTCCCGCCCGAGCTCTCGCGCGACGAGGGCCTGGTCGCGCGATTCCAGCGCGAGGCGAAGACGGCTGCCAGGCTCGATCACCCGAACATCATCCCGATTCACCGGGTGGAGAGCGAAGCCGGGCTGCACTACTTCGTGATGAAGTACGTGCCCGGACGCTCGCTCGAGTCTGTGCTCGAGGCGCCGGACCCGATCCCGCTCATGGTGGCGACGCGCATCCTCGGCGAGGCGGCGACGGCCCTCGGACACGCGCACGCGCGAGGCGTGGTGCACCGCGACGTGAAGCCGGCGAACATCATGCTCGACCAGGATGATCGCGTCGTCCTCACGGACTTCGGGATCGCGCGCGCCGGCGAGAGCACGCACCTCACGCAGACGGGGATGATCATCGGGACGCCGCACTACATGGCGCCCGAGCAGGCGCTCAGCGCCCAGGTGGATGGGCGCGCCGACCAGTACGCGCTCGGCGTCGTCGCGTACGAGATGCTCGCGCGACAGTGTCCGTTCACCGGCGATTCCGCGCACACGGTCATCTACAAGCACATTCACGAACCACCGACGCCGGTCGGCTCGCTGCGTCCCGACCTGCCGGCGCATCTCGCGGAGGCGATCGCGATCGCGCTGGCGAAGGATCCGAAGGATCGCTTCGCGTCGATGGAGGAGTTCGCCCGGGCGATCGGCGGGGATCCGACCGTCCTCGAGGGAAGGGAGGCGCGCGCCACCGTGATGCTGTCCGGTGGTGTTGCGTCCGGCGCCGGTCAGGCGACACCCTCGCGGGTGTCGACCGTAAAAATGAGTGCGGCTGGTCTCCGCGCGCCGGCGTCGCGCCGGCGGATGTCGGTGCGGGCCGCG
Organism: uncultured Gemmatimonadaceae bacterium; assembly: GCA_964385525.1. Classification (GTDB taxonomy): domain Bacteria; phylum Gemmatimonadota; class Gemmatimonadetes; order Gemmatimonadales; family Gemmatimonadaceae; genus DATKCV01. The sequence continues at coordinate 2,036 of CAYLPM010000685.1, read as the reverse complement.
GTGAGTGCGGTGCTGGTGCTCGCCGTCGGCGCCGCGGCTTGGTTCGCCTGGACCGCGGGCGCGGGCGCGGGCGACGCGGACACGATTGGCAACGAGCTCGCCGCGCACGACATCGGCGATGCGGGCACGCGCCCCGTGTCGGACTCGAGCGCCGCGCGCATCGCGCCGCCGCCGCTTCCCGACGGACAGCAGCCCCCATCGGAGCGCGCGGCGTCGGGCGCGAGTGCGCCCGCACCCACCGAGTCGCGCCTCCCCGCCGGAACACCTCAGGGCTCGCGCCCGCAGCGACGGCCGTCCGACTCGCCGCCGGCCCGCGATGCCGGGGGCAAGGAGCGCCAGGCACCGCGCACCGTGCCGCTCACAGCGCCGCTCACCGTCGGCGCCGAACCCTGGGGGACGCTGTTCATCGACGATCTGATGATCGGCGACACCCCCGTCGCCAATCATGCGCTCGAGGTCGGGCGCACCTATCGTATCCGCGTCGAGCGTGAGGGATACAAGCCGAAAACGGAGACAATCACCGTTCGCGATCCCAATCCCATCCGGCGCCAATTCACGCTGGATCCCGGAGGCGCCTCATGATCGACGCCAGTCGGCACGCAATGCGCGCCGCCATCCTGCTCCTCGTCGTGGCCGTCGCTCCGCTTTCCGCCCAGGACGACTCATCGCTCGCGCGCGCCGAGGCCTCCTATCGCGAGCTCGCCTACTCCCAGGCGATCACCCACGCCCGGCGGGCGCTCGGCGGGCGACTCGCGGGGCCCGACCAGGCGCGCGCCCACGAACTGCTCGGTTTCGCATACGCCGCGCTCGACAGCGCACGGCAGAGCACCGAGGCATTCAAGCAGCTGCTCTTTCTCGAACCGGATCGCGAGCTCGACCCGGCCCGCATCTCGCCGAAGATCACCAGCCTGTTCGCGCTCGCCCTCGGCCAGATCCTCGTCGTGCGCCACGTCGACGCGGACACCGCGAGCTTCATCGCTGGGCGCGGCTCCCTCCCCGTCCGCTACACCGTCACCCGGAACGCACGCGTTCGCGCGCGCATCGTCGGCCCGCACGGCGAGGCGCTCATCGACTCCTCGCTCGCGGATGGAACGCTGCGGCTCGCCTGGAACGGGCTGCTGCGCGACGGCACGCCGGCACCGGGCGGCGACTATCGCCTGATCGTGGAGGCGGCGGCCGGTCGCGACGCCTACGCCGCGTCGATCCCGCTGCGCATCACCGCCAGTGCGGTGGACACGGTCGAGCATCTCACCTCGCTGCCGGGCTACGACGCCCTTCCCGAGACGGAGATACCGCCCCGGAGCTGGCGCCCGCTCGGCATCGCCCTCATCGCGACCGCGGCCACGAGCGGCGCCATCGTCGCGCTCGAGAGCGCGGACCTCGGCTCGATCGGGCATCGCGAGCTCGTCACCGTCGGCGTCGGCACGACCGTGGTCGGGCTGCTGGCGACGCTCAAGCGTCCGGCGCCCGTCCCCGCACCGGCCAACATCCGCTACAACGCGCTCGTGCGCGAACAGCTCGCGCGCCGCAACGCGGAGCTCGCGCAGGAAAACGTGCGCCGCCGCCAGCAGGTGCAGCTCACGATCGTGACGGTGGCGGACTCCTCGAGCCGGGAGAACGAGCCATGAGCGGCCGCGTCTACGACGGCCCTCGGAGGGGCGCTCGCGCCGCGGCCTGCCGTGGGTGGGGTCGGCGCGCCGGGCTCGCGACGCTGACGGCGTTCGTCCTGCTCGCGTGTGTTCCGCGGCTCCACGCGCAGCGCGTCACCGCCGGCGCGCAGTACGCGCTGGCGCAGTACGCCGAACAGGGGGCCGCACTGCGCTTCACGGGCGGTGGACCCGCCGGCCACGTCTCCCTGCAGTGGCGACGCTTCGGCCTCCACGCCGCCGCGGCACGGCTCTCGTTCGAGCCGCGCGAGCGAGCCGACGTCACCGACGCGTTCGAGGCGACCCAGCTCGACCTGCGGCTGCGCGTCCGGGCGACGCGGCTCGTCAGCGTCGAAGCGGGATTCGTCGATCGCGACATCGAGCCGCTGC
>CAYLPM010000684.1:0-4594 GCA_964385525.1 uncultured Gemmatimonadaceae bacterium | reverse complement strand
TCCGCGAACCCGACCGGACCGCTGCACGTCGGGCACGGGCGCCAGGCGGCGCTGGGCGATGCGATCGCCGCGCTGCTCGAGTGGACGGGTTGGGAGGTGGAGCGCGAGTTCTACTACAACGACGGCGGGGTGCAGATCCAGAACCTCGGCCTCAGTGTGCAGGCGCGCGCGCGGGAACTTCGGGGCGCCGACGGCGCAACGCTGCCCGAGGGCGGCTATCACGGCGAGTACATCCGCGAGATCGCCGAACGCTACGTGGCCGAATGTCCGCACGATGCGGGGGCGGAGGACCTGGGCGCCGTGACCCGCTTCGCCGTGCGCGAGCTGCGCAAGGAGCAGGACCTCGACCTGCAGGCGTTCGGCGTCCGCTTCGACTCGTACTTCCTCGAGTCGTCGCTCTACACCGATGGCCGTGTCGAGGACACGGTGGACGCGCTCGCGCGGGCGGGCCACACGTACGAGGAGGGCGGCGCGCTCTGGCTGCGCACGACGGAGTTCGGCGATGACAAGGACCGCGTGATGCGGAAGCGCGACGGCACGTTCACGTACTTCGTGCCCGATGTCGCGTACCACGTCACGAAGTGGCAGCGTGGGTACGCACGCGCGATCAACGTCCAGGGCGCGGATCATCACAGCACCGTGACGCGCGTTCGCGCCGGGCTCCAGGCGCTCGAGATGGGAATTCCCGATGGCTACCCCGAGTACGTGCTGCACCAGATGGCCACGGTGATGCGCGCCGGTGAAGAGGTGAAGATTTCCAAGCGCGCGGGCAGCTACGTGACGGTCCGCGACTTGATCGATTGGGTCGGGCGCGATGCCGTGCGCTATTTCTTCCTCATGCGCAAGGGCGACTCGCAGCTCCAGTTCGACGTCGACCTCGCCCGCTCGCAGTCGGAGGAGAATCCCGTCTACTACATCCAGATGGCACACGCGCGGATGAGCGGGATCTTCCGCGTCGGCGAGATCGATCCGGCGACGGTCACCGGCGACGGTGTCCGGTGGGAGCTGCTGGCCGAGCCCGAGGAGCAGGAGTTGATCAAGGAGCTGCTCGACTTTCCCGCGCTCGTCGCGGGGGCCGCGTCGGCGCTCGAGCCGCATCGCGTGGCGAGCTGGCTGCTCGAGACGGCGCGCCTCGCGCATCTCTGGTACCACAAGCACCACGTCCTGAACGAGGCGCCGGAGCTCACGAGCGCCCGTCTCGTGCTAGCGCGCGCGACTCGGATCGCGCTCGCGAGCGGGCTCGGGCTGCTCGGGATCACGGCGCCGGAGCGGATGTGATGGTCGGTCGAGGAGCGCCATCCGTCACCATCGTCCGTCGACACTCGTAACGCACTCTCCAGTCCCTCGCTCATGTCCGTGCTCGTCGTCGGCTCCGTCGCGCTCGACTCGGTCGAAACGCCGTTCGGCAAGGCGTCCGACGTGCTCGGCGGGTCGGCCATGTACTTCTCCGCGTCGGCCAGCCTGCTCGCCCCCGTCCAGGTCGTCGGCGTCGTCGGCGACGACTATCCCGTCGAGCTTCTCGAACCGCTGCGGGCGCGCAACGTCGACTTCGGCGGCCTGGAACACGCCGCCGGGTCCTCCTTCCGCTGGCGCGGGCGCTACCGGCACGACCTGAACAGCGCCGAGACGCTCGAGACCCACCTCGGCGTCTTTTCGCAATTCCGTCCCAAGATCCCCGACGCGTTCCGCAGCGCGCCGTTCGTCTTTCTCGGCAACATCGATCCGCGACTGCAGCTCGATGTGCTCAGTCAGGTGGAGCGCCCCAGGCTCGTGGCGTGCGACACGATGAACTTCTGGATCGAGAGCCGCCGGCCCGACATCCTGACGCTGCTCGGCCACGTGGACCTGATCACGCTCAACGATGCCGAAGCGCGTCAGCTCACGGAGCACAACAACCTCCTCAAGGCGGCGCGGTGGATCCTCGAGCGCGGCCCGAAGCACGTGATCATCAAGAAGGGCGAGCACGGCGCGTTCATGTTCACCGAGCGCACGGTGTTCTTCGCGCCCGCGTATCCGCTCGAGGACGTCTTCGATCCGACGGGGGCGGGCGACTCGTTCGCCGGCGGGTTCATGGGCTATCTCGCGCGCACGGGCGACCTCTCGGAGCCGAACCTCCGCCGCGCGGTCGTGTACGGCTCGGCAATGGGATCGTTCGCCGTCGAGCGTTTCTCGATCGACCGCCTGCTCGACCTCGATCACGCGCAGTTGCGCGGCCGCGTCGCCGAGTTCCGCCGCCTGGTCGCGTTCGAGGAGGAGCTCGTCGAGTGAGCACCCCGCTCGACTACCGCAGCGCCGGCGTCGACATCGACGCGGCGGACGAGGCGAAGCAGCGCATCCGTCGTCACGTCGAGTCGACGTTCACCGCCGGCGCGCGCGGCATGTTCGGCGGTTTCGGCGGCATGTTCCGGATGCCGGCGGATGCGAAGGACCCGGTGCTGGTCGCCAGCGCCGATGGCGTCGGCACGAAGCTCAGGGTCGCCATCGAGTCGGGCCGCCACGACACCGTCGGGCACGACCTGGTGAACCACTGCGTCAACGACATTCTCGTGCAGGGCGCGGTGCCGATGTTCTTTCTCGACTACGTGGCCTTCGGGGCGCTCGAGCCGGCGGTCGTGGAGGCCATCGTGGCGGGCGTCGCCGCGGGCTGTCGTGAAAACGCGTGCGCGCTGATCGGCGGGGAGACGGCCGAGATGCCGGGGCTCTACACGCCGCCGGATTACGATCTGGCGGGCTTCATCGTCGGGTATGTGGAGGAGGACCGGGTGCTCGGAGCCGAGCGCGTGCGCGACGGCGATGTGCTCGTCGCGCTAGCCAGCAGTGGGCTCCACACCAACGGGTACTCGCTCGCCCGGCGCATCGTTTCGGAGCGTCTTCGGCTCGCGCCGAACGCACCGTTCCCGGGCGGCGGCGGAACCGTCGCGGACGTACTGCTGTCCGTGCATCGCTCCTATCTCTCCGCGCTCCGGCCGGTGTTGCATCGGGTGCACGCGATGGCCCACATCACCGGCGGGGGGATCCCCGGCAATCTGCCGCGGGCGCTTCCCGGAACTCTGGACGCGGTCGTCGAAGTCGGCAGTTGGAGCGTGCCGAACGTCTTTCTCGTGCTCGAGAAGGCGGGCGGCGTGCCGCGGGCAGAGATGTTGCGCGCCTTCAATATGGGCGTCGGGATGATCATGATCACCGATGCCGCGTCCGTGGACGCGGTGATCGCGAGCGCTTCGACGGCCGGCGTGCCGGCCTGGCGGCTCGGACACGTGGTGCCCGGCTCCGGCCGGGTCACTCTCTAGGAGGAGCGCACATGAAGGGACGTATCGTTGTTGCCGCGGGCCTGCTCGCCATCGTCGCGGGTTCGGCCGATGCCCAGATCAACTCGAGCTGTCCGTCGGGTACGGTCGAACAGACCGCGACCCAGGACGCCTGCCAGAAGGCGATCGACCTGTTCCAGTACATGGCCCCGCAGCTCGGCACCGTCATCGCCGGCGGCAACGCCACGCTCGGCCAGGGCGGGACGCTGGGTGGCCTCGGCCACTGGACCGTCGGCGTTCGGGCCAACGCGGTCATGGGATCGCTGCCGAACATCGAGGAACACACGCCCGCCGTCACGGGAGCGGAGGCGACCGACTATGCGCCGGAGAACCAGATCCTCGGGCTGCCCGCGGTCGACGCGGCGATCGGCGTGTTCAAGGGCCTGCCCATCGGGCTGACCAACGTCGGCGGCGTGGACCTGCTGCTCAGTGCCTGGTATCTCCCCGAGTACTCGGGTGAGGGCGTCGAGGTCGCGACGGAAGATGGCGGCCTGAAGATCGGGTATGGCGCGCGCTTCGGACTGCTCCAGGAGTCGCTGCTGATCCCCGGCGTGTCGGTGACGTGGATGAAGCGCGACCTGCCGGTCGTCAATCTGGCGGCTTCCGCGGGGACCGAGGAGCTCCACGTCAATCAGCTCGACGTGCAGACGACGAGCTGGCGCATCGTCGCGAGCAAGAGCCTGCTCACGTTCGGGCTCGCCGCCGGCTACGGCAAGGACTCGTACGAATCGTCGGCCGGGATCACGGCGACTGCCGGCGGGTTCTCGACGAGCGAGATCGCGATGTCGCAGGAGATCGATCGCACGAGCATGTTCGCGAACGTGACGATGAACCTCCTGGTGCTCAAGATCGTCGGCGAGATCGGACAGGTCTCGGGCGGCGAGGTCACGACCTACAACCAGTTCGGCGACAAGCCGGCGGACGCCTCGCGCGTCTACGGCTCGGTCGGGCTGCGCCTGGGCTTCTGACGCATGGCGGACGGGGAGCGTCCGGCCACGGCGCGCGACAGCGCGTTCATGCGCCGGGCGTTGGCCCTCGCCAGAAAAGGTTGGGGACAGACGGCGCCGAACCCGATGGTCGGCGCCGTCGTCGTTCGCGATGGGGTGATCGTCGGCGAGGGATGGCACGCGCGCTATGGCGGGCCGCACGCCGAGGCGGAGGCGCTCGACGCCGCGGGTGAACGGGCGCGCGGCGCTACCGTGTACGTCTCGCTGGAGCCCTGCGCGCACCAGGGCAAGACGCCGCCGTGCGCCGATGTGCTCGTGCGTGCCGAGGTGGCCCGCGTCGTC
>CAYLPM010000683.1:0-5363 GCA_964385525.1 uncultured Gemmatimonadaceae bacterium | reverse complement strand
TAGGTGCCTTCCTGCTCGATCGGGTTCTGCGTCGCGAGCACGAAGAAGGGGCGCGGCAGCTCCATCGTGGTGCCGGCCGCCGTCACCGACTGCTCCTGCATCGCCTCGAGCAACGCCGCCTGCGTACGCGGCGGGGCACGGTTGATCTCGTCGGCGAGGACGATGTTCGCGAATACGGGCCCGCGGACGAACCGGAATGTGCGGTGGCCCGTCGCCTGATCCTCCTCCATGATCTCCGTGCCCGTGATGTCCGACGGGACGAGGTCGGGCGTGAACTGGATGCGTCGGAACTCGAGCCGCATGGCTTCGGCGACCGAGCGGATCATGAGCGTCTTGGCGAGCCCCGGGACACCGACCAGCAGCGCATGTCCGCTCGCGAGCAGCGCGATGAGGATCTCGTCGAGCACGTCCGCCTGCCCGACGATCCGGCGCTGCACCTGGCTTCGGAGTCGCGCCGCCGCGCCGAGCAGCGCTTCCCGCGCCGCGGTCGGCGCGGCGCCCAGCGTCTGCGTCGGGCTCAGCGGACCGGCCGGCGGCGCTTGTGGGCGAGCAGGAACGTCGAGCCGTTCATCGCGCCCACATCGGTGATCGTCGCGCTCTCGTCGAGCATCTCCCATCCGCGCAGCTTCATCACGAAGTCCTCCGTGAACTGCGCGTCCGGGGCGAGGCGGTCGAGCGCCTGCAGCTTGAGCGTCCGCACGGCGGTCGAGGGCGGCGCGTCGAACCGGACCACGTCCCACGTCTCGGGCATCTGGACGCGGACGGTGATCACCGGCTCGCCCTCGGCGGCCATGCGCACCGTATGGCTCGCGCGAAGCGACGACGGAAACGGTACGCTCATGCGTCGCCCCGCGGCAGGGCGACCGATTCGGGGACGCCGTCCACACCGGCCACCGGCGGGAGCGTGGCCAGGAAGCGCGCCACCTGCATGTCGAACAGGTACGTCGAGCCTGTGACCAGCGTCCCGCCCTCGGGCGCGGGCGCGACGCCAACGACGATCTCCTCCCCACCCTGTCCGCGGAACGCCGCGAACGTCGGGCCCTCCTTCTCGAGGAAGGTGGCGTAGATGTTGTTGCGTAGCGTGAAGAACTGCTTCGCCCGCGCCAGCACGTCGGCCGCGCCGAGCGTCGTGCGCAGCTCCTGCATCGTCCTTGCCGACTGCATGCTCATGTATCCAGCACTCCGGATCCGCGTGGGGATGGCGCGAGCGCCGCATCCACCTCGAGCGGCAACTCCACCGTAAACGTAGCACCTTCGCCCGCCGCCGACGACAGCTCGATCTCTCCACCCAGCGTGCGCGCGAGGCGCCGCGCGAGGGCGAGTCCCAGCCCCGAGCCGCCATAGCGGCGCGTCGCGGACCCGTCCACCTGCCGGAACTCCTCGAACACGAGCTCCTGCGCCTCGGCGGGGATGCCGATGCCGGAGTCCTTCACGCGATAGCGCACCCGCCCGTTGGAGACCTCCACCGCCACCGCGACCTCGCCGCTCGCGGTGAACTTGTAGGCGTTGCTCATCAGTGCCACGAGCACGCGTGTGACCTTCTTCCGGTCGCTGCGCATCGGGGGAAGGAAGATCGCCGGCTCATCGACGCGCAGGGCGACGCTCTCGGACTTGCCCGGGGTCGTGGCCACGGCGGCCCGGAGCGGATCGCGCGGATCGAACTCCTCGACGTCGAGGCCGGGCCCGCCCTGTCGCAGCGAGGTGAGCTCGAGCAGGTTCTCGATGAGATCGAGCAGTCGCTCGCTGGCTCCCTTCACCTGCGAGAGCGTGGCGAGTTGCTCGGGCGTCAGCGGACCCGCGAGCCCGTCCTGCATCAGCGACAGGTAGCCCAGCACCGCCGTCAGCGGAGTCCGCAGCTCGTGCGAGATGTTGGCCAGGAACTCATCCTTCACCCGCCGCGCCTCGAGTACGGCGACGTACTGCCGCTCCAGCTCGGCGTTGGATTCGACGAGCGCGGCGTTCGCGCGACGGAGGTCCTCGATCAGCGCGGCCTTCTCCGCCGTCGCGGCCATCTGGTCGGACACGATCCGCAGCAGACTGCGCGTCTCGGCCGTGAAGCCCCCGGCATGCGCGAAGTAGAAGGTGACCGTCCCGAGCACCCGGCTGCCCGACTGCAGTGGCAGGGCGACCAGCGCCTTGAAGCCGAGCTCCGAGGCGACTTCCTGCCAATCCTCGAGCGCGGGATCGGCGAACACGTCGGGCACCTGGATGGACCGGCGTTCGCTCGCCGCCTCGCCGCTCGGACCGAAGCCGAGCCGCACGCGCATCTCCCCGAGAAACGGGCGGAAACGCTCGGGCCAGTTGTACGCCGCGGCGAGGCGCATCAGCTCCGACGCACCGTCGATCAGATACACGGACGCGAACGTCGCTCCGATCAGGGGGCTGACCCGCTCCAGCGCGAAGCGAAAGACGTCCTCGGGATGATCGGCGGTGAGAAACGCGTGCACGATCTCCCGCACCGCCATCAGCTCTCGAACGGCGGCGTCCCCCGTGACGATCGGGGTGGGCGTGCGGGACGTGGTGGCGCGTGGTGTGGTCACCGCGGCCCAATCTAGCGGACGGTCCAGACGGTGGCCAGAACCGTCGCCGACGCGCTACGCCTTCTTCGTCGGCTCGAGGGCCCGGATTTTCCAGGCGGTGCTACGCGCCCGCGCGCGCCGTCACCATTCGCTCCACGATCCCGTACACCACGCGCACGCCGAACCCGAGCGCGTCCACGCCCACCCGCTCATCGTGTCCGTGCATCCGCGCCTCATCCTCCGGGGTGAGCGGGAACGGCAGCAGGCCGAACGTCTGCACGCCCGTCGCGCGCAATCGGGCACTGTCCGTCGCTCCGGTGCTCATGTACGGCACCACCGTGAGTCGCGGATCCAGCGACGTCAACGTCTCGGCCACCGCGGCGAACATCGGCGAGCCGAAGTCGGAGGGCGGCGCGTCTGTGCCGCGCGACGTGATCGAGAGCTCCACCTGCGGATCGTTCACCGCGATCGCGAGTCGCGCCGTCACATCGTCCGGGGACTGGCCCGGCAGCGTCCGCACGTTGAGCACCGCCGTCGCCTCGGCGGGGATCACGTTCTCGCGGATCCCGCCCGAGAGCATCGTCGCCGAGAGCCCGTTTCGCGCGAGCGCGTCGAGGAGCGGAAAGCGCGCGATCACCGCTTCGCCTCTCTGCTCCCGCGCCGGATCGCCGGATACGATGTCCGCCATCGCCGATCGCTCCTCGGCGACCGGCCACACCGTCGCGAGACGCTCGAAGAACCGGCGCGTCGTCGGCACGATGGTGAGGGGCTCCCGGTGTGCGCCGATCGCGGACAATGCCCGCGCGAGCCGCACGATAGAGTTGTCCGGCAACGGAACCGAGGCGTGGCCGCTCGTGCCGCGGGCCCTGACCGTTACGAGGTGCGGGACCTTCTCCGCCGTCTGCACGGCGGCATAGAGTGGCGCGCCGGCGACGACGCGGATGCGTCCGCCCTCGTTGAGCGCGTACTCCGCCCGCAGCAGGTCCGCATGGTTGGCCAGCAGCCACTCGAGCCCCCACCGGCTCCCGGTTTCCTCGTCGGCGCTCGCGACGAACACGACGTCACGCGTCAGCGGCACGCCTTCGTCGAGCAGCCGCCGCTTGGCGAGCAGCATCGCCACGAGGTTCGCCGTCAGCATCCCCTTGTCGTCGATCGCGCCGCGTCCGTAGACCCGGCCATCGCGAATCTGGCCGGCGAACGGATCGACCGTCCAGTGCTCCCGCTCCGCGCCGACGACGTCCATGTGCGCGAGCAGCAGCAGGGCGCGACGGGCGCCAACTTCGCCCGCCGCGCCGGCCGCGGAGGCCCGCAGCCGAGCGACCACGATCCCCCGCCCGGTGGCGGGCTCGAACACCCGGCTCTCGATCCCCGCGCGCGCGAGCACGCCGTGCACGTACTCCGCGCACGCGAGCTCGTCGCCCGGCGGGTTGACGGTCGGGAACCGGATCAGCGCCCGCAGATGCTCGACCGCCTCGCGCTCTACCGCGGCCCAGTCTGGCGGGGGCGCCGGCTCGGGTGCGCTCACGCGCCGAGGTTGCGCTCCACGGCGCGCACGAGTGGCGCGAACGAGAGCGACTTGCCCGAAACGCGATGCGCCAGCTCGTCGGCGAGCTCCCGCTGCCCCTCGGAGAACAGGGCCTGCACGATCCACGGTCCCGCCCGCGGATTGCGCCACCAATCGTCATCGTATCGCTCGCGGAGCGTGTCCGCGGTCAGCGCCTGGAGCTGCCAGGCCCGCAGGTAGCGCGCGGCGTAGAACCGCGGGTCCACGTCCACGAACGCGTCCGCGCTCCGATACTGGAACGTGGTCGCCCTGGAAAGCGTTTCGACGTAGTGGTCCGGAAGGCCATCCCATCCCACGTCGCCGCCGTAGAGCGCCACCTCGTACAGCAGCTTCGCGCAATAGCGACGCAGAAAGTGCAGTTCCTCGAACCCGGCCACGCGCAGGAACTCCTCGACGGTGCCGCGGTCGAGCTCCGCGTATCGCGACAGCCAGCCGCGGTCCTGCATGCGGTGGTCGAGGAGCATCGCGTACGACTCGGTGATCGAGTTGTCGCCGAGCCACCGGAACTCGAACGGCAGATCGGGCCGGACGTTCGCGAAGTGGAGCGCGTGTCCGAGCTCGTGCAGGAACGTGGTCCAATCCGTCTGCCCGCCGTGCGGGCGCATGACGAGATAGACCTCGTCGGGCACGCGCACCGGCGCGCAAAACGCGCGCGAGCGCTTGCCCTCGCGCTCCCCAATGTCGAGCCGAATGCGTCCGGCTGCTTCCGGATCGATCCCGATCTCGCGATGCTGGCGCCGTACCGCCGGCTCCATCCGCTCGGCCGAGAAGAACCGGTCGAACTCCCGCGCCCGCAGCAGCGCGAGTGCGTCCGATCGCGTCGCCTCGCGCGGCTCGATCCCGAGCCGGTCGCGAACGAATTCGGCGTGCACGTCATCCCACATCGCCTGCGTGTCCCGCAGGAACGCCTCGCAGTCGCGGGCGAGTCCGCGCAGATCCACTCCGCTGAGGACCTCGAACGTCGTGATGTAATCGGCGGCCAGATCGAGCGACTCGACGAAGTCCTTCTCGCGTTGCAGCTTCTCCAGCTTCAAGGGAGCCAGGTCTCGCTCCACCAGCCCGGCCCGCGCCTCATCGAGCTCGAGCCGTGCCTCGCGGTTGGTGGAATTGGCCAGCTCGATCGACGCCCGCTGATACGAGATGGTCCCGCCATCCGGCAGCCGCACCATGGCCGAGGATTCCCACGCGATCTCGCGCTCCTCGAATGGCGCGAGGAGACGGGCCGCCTGCGCCTCGGCCTGCCACTCGAGCAGGATCCGCGCGCGGCGCCGCTCCTCGCT
>CAYLPM010000682.1:0-2725 GCA_964385525.1 uncultured Gemmatimonadaceae bacterium | reverse complement strand
CACGTCGACGATTCTCACGCTGATCGTGATTCCGGTGGCGTACGATCTGGTCGAGGAGGCGCGGGAGCGTGTGCGGGGAGTGGTACGGACGTCGTCGAGGGAGCCGGTTCCGCAGGCTGGGGACTAGTGTTGTGGTTCCTTTATGGGGGATCGCATGTTCGCGAACCGCGGCGGTCACGCGGCAGAGGACCGCAGAGAACCGCAGAGAACCGCAGAGAACCGCAGAGGACCGCAGAGAAACGGAGGGGAACGCAGAGGACGGCACACCGGTCGGAGGTCTGCCCGGGACGAGCCCGGACGACTGCTTTGGAAACGGCCTCAGGACGCAAATGGCTTCCCGAGGTCGTTCATCCAATCAATTCCGGGCTCGTGGCGGTCGGGAGCTCCTTCGGTGTGCTTTCCTCTGCGATCCTCCGCGCCTTTCCTCTGCGATCCTCCGCGCTCTCCTCTGCGATCCTCCGCGGTTCAAATGCAGTTCGATCCGATGACGTTCCTCAGTCATGACGCGTCGCATCGTTCGATAATGTCGATGGCGTCGACGCAATGGACCACGATCAGGAGGCGGGCATGAACTCACTCTACGTCGGACTCGCGTGTGCCCTGTTCACGACCGCGTGCACGGCCGGCGGTGCAACGGACGTCGCCGTCATCGAGCGCGATTCCGCGGGCGTGCGGATCGCGGAGAGTCCGGGCGATGACGCAGCGGTCCCGCAGTGGCAGCTCGAGGCGCCGCGCGTCTCGATCGGGGTGCTCGAGGGCGAGGCCGCCTATCAGTTCGACGGCGTGCGCGCGTCTATGCTGCACGGTGACCGCATCATCGTGCTGAACGGCGGCAGTCAGGAGCTGCGGTACTTCGATCTCGAGGGGCAGCACGTGCGCACCGTCGGACGGAAGGGCGGGGGGCCGGGAGAGTTCGAGGGGGCGACGTGGATCGGCCGGCATGCCGGCGACTCGATCGCCGTCTACGATTCGCGTCATCGCCGCATCTCCATGTTCGACCGCGAGGGGAATCTCGGACGCTCGATCACGCCCGAGTTCTCGTTCGGCTCGATCGCGGGACGGCTCGCGGACGGCTCGTACATCATCCGGCCCAGCATCTTCATCGGCCCGGACAGCGAGATGCGCATGGGGCTGCAGCGCCAGGATGTCGGAGTGCTCCGCGTTTCTCCTGATGGGCAGACCGTCGATACGCTTGCCATCTACCCGGGCAGCGAGGCGGTCATGGATGGCGGCGGCACCGGCCAGCAGCGGTGGATTTCGATCCGGACGCTCCCGTTCGGCCGGTCGACGCAGATGGCCGCCGCCGACTCGGTGGTCTACGTCGGCACGAGCGACGCCTGGGCGATCGATGTGCTCGACGGCCAGGGGACGCTGCGCCGGTCGATCCGGCGTCTGCGGGAGCTGCCGCTCGTCACGCCGGAGATGATCGAGCGATACCGCGAGTCCCAGCTCGCCTCGATCACGAACGAGAACGCGCGCCGCGAGAGCGAGCGCTTCTACGCGACCGTCGACTATCCGGAGCGGCTGCCGGCGCACGGCGCGCTGCAGGTCGATGAGGATGGGAATCTCTGGGTGCAGGATTACCTGATCTCGCGCTCCGACTCTCTGCGATGGTCGGTGTTCGACCCCGCCGGCCGCCTCACGGGCCGGGTCGCAATGCCACCCCGAATGACGGTGCATCAGGTCGGCCATGACTTCGTTCTCGGCCGGGTGCAGGACGATCTGGATGTCGAGCACGTCGTGCTGTTCGGCCTCTCGCGCGGACCGACGCGCGAGTACGCCGACGCCGGCGCTCGCTGACCGGCACTCGGTGGGGGGAGCGCGTCCATGATTCGATTCTCGATCCGACGCCCGGTCGCCGTCTCGATGGCGTACCTCACCGCCACGCTCCTCGGCGTGGCGGCCTGGCGGAACATCGCGGTCGAGCTACTTCCCAACACCGAGATGCCTCGGCTCTCCGTCACCGCGGACTGGCCGGGTGCGTCGCCCGAGGCGATGGAGGCGTTCGTCACGGCGCCGCTCGAGGCCGCGATCCAGCAGGTGCGCGGCGTCGAGACGATCAACTCCGAATCGAGCGATCAGAACGGCACCGGGCGGGCGCTCATCAACGTCGAGTTCGCGCGCACTACCGACATGGACTTCGCGCGCCTCGAGCTCTCCGAGCGCATCGCCTCGCTCGAGGGCGAGCTGCCGCCCGGCGTCCAGCCGCCGTACGTCACGCCGTACGTCCCGCCCGAGTTCAGCCGGCAGAACACCACGTTCCTCTCGTACATCCTCACCGGTCCATACACGGTCGAGCACCTGCGCCAGTGGGCCGATGACGAGCTCTATCCCCCACTCCGCGAGGTCGAGGGAATCGCGACCGTGACGGTGGACGGTGGTCGCCCGCGCGTGCTCGAGATCGAGCTGGACGAGCGCAAGGCGCAGTCGCTGCGGTTGAACCCCGCGATCGTCGCCAACCGCATCCGGGAGCTGGATCTTGTCCAGACGGCCGGTGCGGTGGAGTCACGGGGCCTCCAGCGTTCCGTGATCCTGCGAATGCGGCCCGACACGGCCACGCAACTGCTTGCGATGATCCTCGAGGCGGGATCAGGGCGGCTCGTCCGCCTCGGCGACGTGGCGACGGTGCGCGACACGTACGCGGAGCCGACGTCGCTGTTCCGCATCGATGGCTATCCGGCCGTCAACGTCACGATGCGGCGCGAGCACGGCTCGAACAGCATCA